>NZ_JBPYCU010000014.1:0-123188 GCF_051846955.1 Cellvibrio sp. ARAG 10.3 | reverse complement strand
TTCGAAAACGCATGAATACATCCCTGTAGCTCCTTCAAGTCGTCCCTGACTTGAAGGTTTCGAAACAAAAGGCCTAATGCCAAACTCGTGAAGTCCCAGTGCATAAAAAAGCCCGCAATCGCGGGCTTTTTTATAAGCAACATTAACTGGTATAAATTCCCTGACTCCGCAAATAATCCTCATAATTCCCATGAAAATCGATTAACCCACTGGGCTGCATATCAATAATCCGCGTCGCCAATGACGACACAAATTCACGGTCATGGCTGACAAAAATCAGCGTACCGGGATAATTTTCCAGTGCCAGGTTCAAAGCCTCAATCGACTCCATATCCAAATGGTTGGTCGGTTCATCGAGCAGCATCACGTTCGGATTGATCAAGCTGAGTTTGCCGAACAACATCCGGCCTTTTTCGCCGCCGGATAACACTTTCACATTTTTCTTAACGTCATCATTGGAAAACAGCATCCGTCCCAGTGCACCGCGCACCAGTTGTTCATCACCTTTGGTCCACTGTTTCATCCAGTCGAACAAATTGCTGTCTTCCGCAAAATCGGCGGCGTGGTCCTGGGCGAAATAACCGATCTCCGCTTGTTCAGCCCATTTCACTGTGCCATTGTCCGGCGCGAGGTCGCCGTAGAGGCAGCGCAACAAGGTCGTCTTGCCCGCGCCGTTGGGGCCGATGATGGCAATGCGTTCTCCGGCTTCGACTTGCATGCTCAGGTCCTTGAACAAGTTTTTGTCGAAGCCTTTGGTCAACTGGTCGAGCGTAACGGCCTGGCGATGTAATTTTTTATTTTGCGTAAAGCGAATATAAGGGCTGACCCGGCTGGAAGGCTTAACATCTTCCAGTTGGATTTTTTCAATCTGGCGCGCACGTGAGGTGGCTTGTTTCGCTTTGGACGCGTTGGCAGAGAAGCGGCTGACGAAGGTTTGCAGTTCAGCAATCTGTGCTTTTTTCTTGGCATTTTCGTTAAGCAGTTTTTCCCGCGCCTGGGTGGAGGCGGTCATGTAATCATCATAGTTGCCGGGATAAATACGCAGCTCGCCGTAGTCCAGGTCGGCCATATGGGTACAGACCGCATTCAGGAAGTGACGGTCGTGGGAAATAATGATGATGGTGCTGTTGCGCTGGCTGAGCACGTTTTCCAGCCAACGAATGGTGTTGATGTCGAGGTTGTTGGTCGGTTCGTCGAGCAGCAATACATCCGGGTCGGAAAACAATGCCTGGGCCAGCAATACACGCAATTTCCAGCCGGGCGCAACGGCACTCATCGGGCCGGTATGCTGTTCAATGGGAATATCCAGGCCGAGTAATAATTCACCGGCACGGGCTTCGGCGGTGTAACCGTCCATCTCTGCAAAAGCGACTTCAAGTTCTGCTACGCGCATACCGTCCGCTTCGCTCATCTCGGCCTGGTTGTAGATGCGGTCGCGCTCGGCTTTCACTTGCCAGAGTTCGTCGTGGCCCATGATTACGGTATCGAGGACGGTGAAGTCTTCGTAAGCAAACTGATCCTGTCTGAGTTTCCCGAGCCGCGTGTCCGGTTCCAGCATCACCTGGCCTGCGGATGGCTCCTGGTCGCCACCGAGGATTTTCATGAAGGTGGATTTGCCGCAGCCGTTCGCACCAATCAGGCCGTAACGGTTGCCGTTATTGAATTTGACGGACACATTTTCAAACAGGGGTTTTGCACCAAATTGCATGGTGATATTAGCGGTGGATATCACAGGTAACGTCTCAGGATGAGGCTAACAGCCGAGTTAAAAGGCGGGCATTCTAGCCTAGTTGAGGCTACGACAGGGACTTTTTGCGGCAATTGGCCCCGGTGATTACCGGGGCCGAGAGGGGCGGGCGTTACTCAGGCACTCGCCAGCAGGCGATCATACTTGCGGCTGAGCATGTCATAAAACTGCTCCCGTACTTGCAGGATAGATTGCTTCAGCGCGGTGATTTGCTCCTGGGTAATGTCCTGGCGGCCCACATACACTTGCTTGCGAAACAGCGCAATGCGTGCGCCGTACAAACGCAGGCTACGCTCCAGATTCTTCTCGCCCAGCATCAGCAGCTTGGCTTCGGCCTCCGCCAGCTTTTTGAATTCCGTCACCAGTTCGGTATTGACTACGTCCAGCTCCAGCTTGCGCGCCACGGGCCATTGCTCGCCGAATTGGATGGACTCCAACACCAGCGTCGAATATTTGGCGAAGATATGGCTGACCGTCCCTACATTGGCGGACACGTTCTCCAGAATTTCCAGGCGGCGATTACCCGGTGACAGCTGCTGTGCGTGCTGTCGGCGCAGTACCAGCCAACCGCTGAACACGGCGATAAGGGCGCCAAAACCCATCTTGAGCGAGGTTTCACTCAACTGCAGTAAGGTTTCCATATCCATGCTTGCTACCTCTATCTGTCAAAAAAACGGCATTGGGGATGATTACCAGAGGTAGAGCAAAAAGCAGGCCAGCGACATAGGGAGCGGTATCAGCGAATGGCCTTGCGCAACGGGGCTAATAACCCTTCGAGGCCATTCAGCTTGATCTCATAGAGTAAGGCCAATTGCTGACCCAGTTTACCTTTGGGGAATCCTTTTCCGGCCATCCATACCAGATAGGGCTCCGGCAAATCCGCCAACACGCGGCCTTCATATTTGCCAAAGGGCATCGCCTGGGTCACGAGATCGCGCAATAGTTGTGGATCGGGTTGGTGGCTGTCCATATCAGCCACCGGCCAGTTTGACGGTGAAGCCGCGTTTTTCCAGCTCCGCTTTGATCTTGTCGCGATGATCGCCCTGGATTTCAATGATGCCGTCCTTAACCGCACCACCACCGCCACAGAGTTGTTTGAGTTGTTTCGCGATGGATTTCAAGTCATCGCCAGTTGCAGGAATTCCACTGATCGTCGTGACTCCCTTACCATTTCGTCCGGCAATCTCCCGCCGAATCCGCACAATACCGTCGCCTTGTGGCGCGGCGGGAGGTGGATTTTTGTCTTCCTTGATACGACCGGTTTCGGTGGAATAGACCAGGCGGCTGTTTTTACTCATAAGGTCCTCCCGATGAGCGAGCGTTAACGAGGGCAGTGATGATAGCGCAATTGGCTTGAGCCGTGCCGGGTGAGCAGTGTTAGAATCCCGCGCGATTTTCTATTCACGAACAAAATAACCGGGTGCCATGTGAAGCTGACGAATTTACCTGTTTTGTCCCTCGGGTCCCGCACTGCGAGTATCCTCGGCATATCGCTGGCCTTAATGGCCTGTTCAGAGCAAGTGCCGCCTGCGGCCGCAAACCTGTCACAGGAAGCGCAACTGATCCAGATGGGAAGCCAGACAGCGCGTATGTGCGTCGGGTGCCATGGACCCAAGGGAATCTCCCGGGTGACCTCCTATCCGTCGATTGCCGGCCAACCCCAGGCCTACCTGGCGGATCAGCTGCGCGCTTTTCGCGACGGAACCCGGGAAAATCCAATGATGAGTTCTGTCGCCAAAAGTATGGATGACGACGACATCCTGGCGTTAAGTCATTACTTTGCCAGCCTTCCCGGTCCGGTTGAGACAGAGCAAGACACGCAGGGGCAAGCACGATGATCCAGGGACAGTGGGACAAGGCCTGGCAGCCGGTGGTTGAGGCTTTCGCGCAGAACTTTTCCGAGATGGGTGAACAGGGCGCGGCATTGGCGATCTACTGTTCTGGCGAGCCGGTTGTGAATATCTGGGCCGGTGTACGCCAAAACCAGGGAGCCGGGGTCGTTGATCAGACCTGGCAGGAAGACACCTGCGTCAATATCTTTTCCGTTGGCAAAGCCTTGGTGGCTCTGTGCGTGTTGCAATTGGCCGAACGGGGGCTGTTGGATCTGGATAAACCGGTCGCGGATTATTGGCCGGAATTTGCCCAGGAAAACAAAGGTCATATCACCATTCGCCAGGTCATGTGTCACCGCACCGGATTATCAGCGTTTCGCAACTTGCTTGAATATGAAGACATCTTCGATTGGCAGAAGATGACAACGGAGATAGCGGCATTAAAACCCTGGTGGGAACCAGGCACCGCGCAAGGTTACTCACCGTTTATCTACGGCTGGATTTTGGGCGAGCTGGTTAAACGGGTTAGCGGTTGTGCCAGCTTCGACGACTATTTTCAGCGTGAAGTTGCTCAGCCTTTGGGGGTTCGTTGCCGGTTCGGGATACCTCCGGACCAGCAGACCGCTCTGGCGGATACTGCCCCGCTGAAGAACCCCAATGGATTGGCTGTCCAGAGTAACGGTGCAGACAGCATGGCGCTGGGCAAGATCATGAAAGCCGACCCGCGGGGCGTGACCAATCGGGCGTTCGGTAACCCCGTGAGTTTTATGACCGCCACCAATAGCCCGGCCTGGCGACAAGCCCAGATCCCGGCGGCCAATGGGCATGCCAATGCGGTGGCACTGGCCAGGATTTTTGGCGCGCTCGCCGAGGGTGGCCGACTGGGTGATGTGCAACTCCTGTCAGCGGCACAGTCCCAATTGTGTTCCCGGGAACTGTCCGCCGAGGATGACCGGGTGCTTGGGCTGCGCCTGCGCTTCGGTCACGGATTTATGCTACCCCAGGGCCGCCCGGACTGCCGCTTTGGCCGTGGCGCATCGGCATTTGGTCATCCTGGCGCCGGCGGAGCGCTGGGCTTTGCGGACCCGGATTACCACCTGGGCTTTGGTTACGTTACCTCGCGCATGGGCCAGAGCCTGTTGATTGATAGCCGTGTCATTCGCCTGATTGATGCGGCATATCAGGATGTGTTGAACATTTGAGGGGAGCTGCGATGAACGAACTGCAAGAGCAATTGATAGAGCTGCAAACCCGGGTCGCGTTTCAGGAAGATACCCTGACCCAGCTGAATCAGGTGGTCGCCAAGCAAGACCAGGAAATCCTGACACTACAGCAACAACTGCGTCTGCTCGCCCAGCGTCTTGAGGACGCTCTGTTCGTGGAGGAGCAGGGCACTGCACAGCCGGCGGATGATCGCCCGCCGCATTATTGATGCGATGGCTACCTGAAAAATAACGCTTTCCCGCCTATTTGCTAACAGCGCGCCTGCGGCAACGGTTGGCGCAATCCCCATTTTTCCAATTCACCGGCAGGACGAGGATTCTTGTCTACACTTATGGCTATCAGCGATCAATGGCCACGGACGCTGGCTGTGCAGCATTCTTTACCCTAAGCGGATTGCGGCTCGACCGTTGCTTTATTCAAAGCGCGGTTCCCGGCATCAAAAGCGATAGAGGACGCCTTGGAAAATCAACGCAAAGAATTACATTTACTGCTGGATTCCATGCGCTCAGCGATTTGGTACCTGGATCGCTGGGGCATGATCAAGGACAGTAATGTATTAGCGCAAAAATTGATTGGCGGTGCGGCGACAGGAAAAAACTTTATTGAGGTTGCCCATTTCTGGGATGACCCGACGCATCGGGAAGGCGACATCATGGAAGTGATTCGTACGGGCCAGCCGTTATTAAAATCCATAGAAAGCCTGCATATCGATGGTGCCCAGTGCTGGTTCACGGTCGACAAAATTCCTACCCTGGATGACGCCGCTCAGGTCAGCGGATTGCTGCTGGTCATGACGGATATCACCGATAACCTGATAAAAGAGCGCGCCCTGGAAGAAAGCGAGGCGCGTTACAAAGCGTTTATCGCTAACAGTTCTGAAGCCATCTGGTGTTACGACATGATTCCGCCTGTCGACACCAACTTGAGCACTGAGCAGCAAGTTGTGGATATTGCGCAGAGTGCACGGCTGTCCGAATGCAATAAAGTCCTGGTGCGTATGCTGGGGGCAGAGGATATCAACGAGATTCTGGGCTCAGGTCTGGTCGACAGTGGATCGCAAAATTATTTATTTGATCTCCACCATTTTGTGGAAAAACATTATCAGTTGATTGATCACGATATTGTGCGGGAGGACCGCAAAGGTCGCCGGCTGTGTTACCAGATTTCCTGTGTCGGTGTGGTAGAGAATGGCTTGTTGCGTCGTGTCTGGGGGACCACCAAAGATATTACCGCGCGCAAGCGTTACGAAGACCGCCTCGAATACCAATCTACCCACGATGCGCTCACCAAATTACCCAACCGGGTCAAACTGTATCGCGAGATAGATCATTGGATCCAACATCGCGAAGACGACCATTTATGCGCGTTGATGCTGATTGATTTGGATCGTTTTAAAGAAATCAACGATACCCTGGGGCACCAGGTGGGTGATCGGCTTCTGCAATTGATCGGCCCGCGACTGGAGACAGAAATGTCTGAAATGCCGGGCATGATCGCGCGGCTTGGGGGCGATGAGTTTGCCATCTTTTTGCCGCGTATTCGCAACCAGCGGCAGGCAATCGTGTTTGGTCATCGGGTGCTGGATGCGCTGCGACAGGAGTTTGATGTAGAGGGCTTTTGCACCGAAATCAGTGCCAGCATCGGCATTTCCCTGTGCCCGACGCAGGCGCAGGATGTCAGTACCATGATGCGTTACGCTGATGTGGCGATGTACCGCGCCAAGACAGAAATGTCGGGGCTATCACTCTACAACGCGGAGTACGATCCGCATTCACCCAAACGCTTGGCATTGATGGGCGAGCTGGGTCGAGCGATTCGTGAAGATCAGTTGTGTTTATACTTCCAACCCAAAGTCTCGCTGGAATCCAACGGCTTTTACGGTTTTGAAGCACTGTTGCGCTGGAACCATCCGGAGCTGGGATTTGTACCGCCCGGTGAATTTATTCCCATCGTTGAGATGACCAGCCTGATTCATCCGATGACGGCCTGGGTGCTGGAAAAAAGTATCGAGCAGTGTCGGCTGTGGCATGATCAGGGGCTGGCGGTGACGGTAGCGGTAAATTTGTCTGCGCGTAATTTGCTGGACGAAAACATGCCCAAACAGATTATGCGCCTGCTGCAACAATACCAATTACCACCCAAATACCTTGAGCTGGAAATTACTGAAAGCTCCATCATGACTGACCCCCACCGTGCTATGCGGGTGTTGGATCAGTTACATGACTTGGGGGTGTTATTGGCCATTGATGACTTTGGTACGGGCTATTCATCACTGGCGTACCTCAAACGCCTGCCTGTGCAAACGCTAAAGATTGATTACTCCTTCGTACGCAACATGCTGGAAGATAAACAGGATGAGGTGATTGTCAATTCCACCATTCATCTCGCACATAACCTGGGATTGCGGGTGGTGGCTGAAGGCGTGGAGAACGAGGAATTATTGCGACGCCTGGATATGATGGGCTGCGATGATGCCCAGGGGTACCACATCGGCCGACCCATGCCCGCGGATAAAGTGGATGAATGGGTCAGCAGCTCCGACTGGGCGAAAAATTTTTCGCGCAATTCCATTTCCCTGGATTAATCTTCAATAAGTTTAAAAATTCTGCTCTTGCCGCTGACGCTCTACGTATTTCAAGCGTTCTTCCAATAACGCGGTGCGATGGAAATTTCCTTGTGCCAGTTTCAACGCATTGCGCAACTGTATTTGCGCGCGATCATAAACACCATTGAGAATAAAATATTCCGCGCGCGCTTCGTGTACGCCGAGAATATTACCCGCCAAGCCGTATACCTCAGCCAGCAGGTACCAGACGTAATCATCTTTCGTGCGTTGCCGTGAGTAACGCTCCAGTACTGCGGAGCTGCCCTGATAGTCGCCGGCCTTCATCAGCGCTTCAGCATAGCGCACGATAACCGGGTGGCTACCGGGATTTTTATCCAGCAAAGCTTCCAGCTCTTTCAATGCAGGCTTGTAGTTCTGAGCAGCCACTTCGATATCGTTAGCCATGATGAGATAGGTCAAACGCTGGGGATCTTTCTCCAGCAGGGGCTTGAGCGTGGCCCGCGCCTCCGCAAACTGCTGGGCGTCTGTATAGGCCAGGACGAGGCCGTAGCGGCTGGCATCGGCAGAAGCACTTTCACCCTCGACTTCACCTTTAAAGCGTTTGACGGCTAATTGCGGCGTTTCTTCACTTCTGACCCGAATGCGGATGCGCATCAATTGGAATTCAAGGTTATCGTCATAATGTTTGCGCGGGTATTGCATGGCACGGTTACGCGCGTCCGAAATACGGCTTTCCGTCACCGGGTGGGTCAGCAGGAATTCCGGCGGGCGGCGACCGTAGCGACTGCCGCGCAGCATTTCCTCAAACATGTCGGAGGCAGCATAGGGATCTAGACCCGCCTGTATCATTGTCTGCATGCCGATTCGGTCGGCTTCCTGTTCGTTCTGACGGCTGAAGCGCAGTTGCGCATCAATAGCCGCTGCCTGGGTTGTGGCCAAAGCCGCCAGGCCCGCATCACTATTGGAGCCGCTGGTGGCCAGCAATACCAGGCTGGCCAGCATTCCCGCGTAAAAGGGCGCTGCCATATTTTTCTGTTGTTCCAACTGGCGGGCATAGTGGCGCTGGCTTAAGTGTGCCAATTCGTGTGCCAACACAGCGGCCAACTGGTTTTCGGTCCTGGCATAGGTCAACAGGCCGGTATGCACGCCGATGATGCCGCCGGGCACCGCGAAAGCATTGAGGGTATCGTTCTGAACAAGCACCAGTTCCAGGTCCTTGTTATCCAGTTGGCTATGGATGGCCAGCCGATTAAGCAGGTTTTCAAGGTAATCGATAATCAAGGGATCAGAGGACGTGGGAACCTGACTACGGTACAATCGCAACCACTTTTGCCCAAGTACACGCTCCTGCATGGGTGAAATCATGCTGGAGCTGGTGTCTCCCAACATCGGAAGTTCAATCTCCGCCGCCGCATTCATCGTAATGCCGCTTGCGAGAACCATTGGAATCAGCAAGGTTTTGCGAAACACAGACACAGTTGTTGGCACTCCTCCGGGTGGCGATATAGCGGCCGTTACTCTAGCGTCTTTGCTGGCCAAAGGCTATGGGCCGACGGATAGACAGGGATTGGACTAATATGCGCCAACTTTGTTCAACCGGACCGGGGCTCAGGCTTCACAGTACGAACGGGTTTTATCGACATGAGTGATCCAAATCAATCGCTGCCGCGCATCTCCTATGAAGAGATGATGGCTTGTTCTGTGGCCACAAGCCTTGACGCGAGCGGGTTGCGCTGTCCCTTGCCGCTCCTGCGCGCAAAGCAGGCCCTGCGGGACCTGGCCACCGGCGAATTATTGCGGGTCGTTGCAACGGATGCCGGTTCGATACGCGACTTTTATGCGTTTGCAGAGATCAGTGGCCACCGGTTAGAAGGCTTTTGTGAAAAGGACGGCAGTTATCTGTACGTCCTGCGCAAAAAATAAACCGCTTCGTTTCCTGTGATGTGACATCTCCCGTAGCACGTTCAATGAAAGGTAATTGTGTTAATGAATAGCGTAAGTCATTTTGCCCGGCATTTTTACTGGTTGTTACTTTGCTCTGCCTGCCTGTTGCGCAGTGGCTTGGTAACCGCCCAGGAAGAGCTGGCTGTGGATGATGACAGCGCGACGGTGGTGGCAAGGGTCGATGTCATCAAGAGTGAAAATGATGATCGCGAGTATCGCTACATTACGCTGCAAAACAAGCTGCGGGTTTTGTTGATATCTGACGCCGATGCCGAGAAGTCGGCGGCAGCCTTGGATGTTTTTGTTGGTCATAACCAAAATCCGGCGGATCGTCAGGGACTTGCGCATTTCCTTGAGCATATGCTGTTTCTGGGCACCGAAAAATATCCGGAGGCCGGTGAGTATCAGACGTTTATCAGTCAGCACGGTGGAAACCATAATGCGTTTACTGCACCGGAGCACACCAATTATTTCTTCGATATCGACAGCGATTATCTTGATCCGGCGCTGGATCGTTTTGCACAATTTTTTATTGCCCCCTTGTTTGATGCCGGTTATGTAGAGCGCGAACGCAACGCTGTGCATTCAGAGTACCTGGCGCGAATCAACGATGATGGCCGGCGCATTCTGGATGTGTATCGTGAATTGCTCAATCCGGAACACCCGGCGGCACAATTTTCTGTCGGCAGCCAGGAAACCCTGGCAGATCGGGAAGATGATGCCGTGCGTGATGATCTGATTGCTTTTTATCGCCAATATTATTCAGCTGATGCGATGACGCTGGTGGTGTTGGGTAAGGAGTCGCTGGATGAATTGCAAAAGATGGTGGTTGGGCGCTTCGGCGCAATTTCCTCCCATCCCCGCGAGCTTCCCGATGCTTACCCCGCACTGTTCCCGGCAGATTTTTTACCCGCCGCCGTCAGCATTAAACCGGAAAAAGAGCTGCGCCAACTCTCCATGCTTTTTCCCATTCCCAATCCCTGGGAAACCTACAGTAAAAAGCCCTGGCATTACATTGGCAATTTATTAGGTCATGAGGGGAAGGGCAGTGTCCTGTCGTTATTAAAAGATCTCGGCTGGGCGGAAGGGCTCAGTGCCGGCGTCGGGGCCAGCACGCGACACGATGCGTTCTTCCAGATCACTATACAACTGACCGAGAAGGGTACCCGCGCACGGGATCAAATTGTGCCTTTGATGTTTTACATGATTGAACAGCTGCAAGCGCGCGGTCTAAAGGATTGGCGCTACAACGAGCTGAAAGAGCTGGCCGATATTGACTTTCGCTTCCATGAACAAAGTCCACCTATAGATACGGTAAAAAACCTGGCGTACGTGATGCACATTTATCAGCCTCAGGATGTATTGCGAGGCGATTACCTCTATACCGCCTACGATGAAAAACTGATCCAGCAAGGATTAAGTTATCTGCGTGATGATAATGTGATGACAGTGTTTGTCGCCCCGGATGTGGAAACAGATAAATTAACGCATTTTTATCAGACGCCCTACGCTGTTGAAAAAATCAAATTTGAAGCATACGAAATCAAACCGAGCGTGCGCAAGAAATTATATTTTCCGGAGCCGAATGCCTTTATTCCCACGCGCCTCGCGGTTAAATCCCAGTTGCTGTTGCCTACGCCCAGCGAAAGTGCGGCGCCGCGCATCGCGGATCGGCCACAAATGGTGATCCGCAACGAGCGAACCCAAGCCTGGTTTAAGCAGGACCAGCAATTTCATGTTCCCAAAGCCAAGATAAACCTGCGCCTGAAACTACCCTTGGTGGCGATGAATGCAGAAGGTGCCGCACAAGCACAATTATTTGCCGCGTTGGTGATGGACGAGCTGAATGAGTTTTCTTACCCGGCAAGCTTGGCCGGTCTGCATTACGCCGTGCGTGCCAACACACGGGGGCTCGATATTTCCATTGATGGCTACAGCAGTCGTCAGGGCTTATTGCTGAGCAAGATCGCCAAAGCAATTCGGAAAGGCCGTTTTAATCAGGAGCGTTTTATTAACCTCAAACAGGAATTAATTCGCAACTGGCGCAACGAAGACAAGAACACACCTTATATTGTGCTGGCTCGCCAGATACCGGTGCTGCATTACGAGCCCTATTGGAGTAACGAGGCACTGATCAACGGGCTGGAAAGTAAAACCCTGGAGCAGTTCCACCAATTTTCCACGCGCCTCTTGCGCGACGGCACCATGGAAGCATTGCTGTACGGCAATCTGTTTCGCCAGGAGGCCATCAAGTTGGCGGCCCTGGCAGAGTATGAATTGCTCGGTACCAAAACCGGCAGGCCACAGCCCGCCGCACGCCTCTACCAGTTGTCGACAAAACAGGAAAAGCCCTGGCTATATCGCCATACGCTCGACCACAATGATCGCGTGGTGCAGTTGTATATCCAGAGCCTTCAGCCCAGCATCGTCGATACGGCGCATATGAAGTTGCTGCAACAAATGTTGCAGCCGGCCTTTTTCGATCGCTTGCGCACGGAAAAACAATTGGGCTACATCGTGAGCGTTTTTCCCATGCCGATTCGTAATCTCGAAGGAATGGTTTTCGTGGTTCAATCGCCTGCAACGGATGAAGCGCAGATTGTGCAAGAGATCGACAGTTTCCTGACAGATTATGCAAAAACTCTGGGCAAAAACCTGGCGGAAAACAAACAATCGCTGGTGCGCGATTTGAAAAAGCCAGCGCGCACCTTGACGGAGCAGGCTGATATTTATTGGGAAAGTATTTTGTTGGCGGACGAAGAGTTTGATCGGCGTCAGCAGATCGCGGCGGCTGTTGCGGGCATTACCGAAGCATCGCTGAATACTTATTATCAACGCGTCATTCTGGAAAAGCAGCGTCGGCTTTGGTTGACGTCGCAGAAGATGTCTGACACGGAAAACTTTCATTTATTAAACGATCTTGAAGCCTACCATCAACAGCTGGATAGTCTGGTATATCCCTGAATTATGTAGTGCTTTTCGGGTGATGGAATTTGCTTGGTATGAATTTGCAATTGACAACCTTGTCTGCACTCGCAAATAGATTGGGCAAAAAATGCGCAACGCTTTTTTACTTACCGCGCCTTTGTTCAGCTCCCGGTTAGTGGTGAGGGGCGGGGCTGGTAAAAAAACGCCATATATGTAAGAATTCGGGGATTTTTTCGCTCCGACGCTGGAGCGAAACCGCCAATAAACCTACAGAAATCAATGACTTCTGTGACACTACAAGCTGCGGTTACACCCTTCCCAATTCCTTTATTTGATACTGTTGCTACGTTTATATGTGCCACAGCGCGCATAGTTGAGGAGATTTGAATGCTAGAAGATATCGATGCCATTGAAACGAAAGAATGGCTGGATGCCTTGGAATCAGTTGTTCGCCATGGTGGCAAAGAGCGCGCCGCATACCTGTTAAAAATGCTGTCCGAGAAGGCTGTGAATAAAGGTATTGCGCAGCCTTCTTCCATCCAGACTCCTTACCGCAACAGTATTCCGCCGGAAAAAGAAGTTGCGTTTCCGGGTGATCGGGTTCTGGAGCGAAAAATTCGTTCCATTGTGCGTTGGAATGCCATGGCGATGGTCATGAAAGCCAACGATAATGAAGATGCTCTCGGTGGTCACATCGCGTCTTTTGCTTCATCCGCCACACTTTATGATGTGGGCTTCAACCATTTCTTCCGCGGTAATGATGGCGATGTGCCCGGCGACCTGGTGTATTTCCAGGGCCACGTTTCTCCCGGTATGTATGCTCGTTCTTATGTCGAAGGCCGCTTCGATGAACAACATCTGGACAATTTCCGCCGCGAAGTTGATGGCGGTGGACTTTCTTCTTATCCGCACCCCTGGTTGATGCCGGATTACTGGCAATTCCCGACGGTGTCCATGGGCTTGGGCCCAATCAAGGCTATTTATCAAGCGCGCTTTATCCGTTACATGGAAGCCCGTGGTCTGGTACCGGAAACTGATCGTAAAGTCTGGGCGTTTTTAGGTGACGGTGAATGTGATGAGCCGGAAAGCCTGGGTGCAATTTCGCTGGCAACCCGCGAAAAGCTCGACAACCTCATCTTTGTCATCAACTGTAACCTGCAACGTCTCGATGGCCCGGTGCGCGGCAACGGCAAGATTGTTCAGGAGCTCGAAGGTGTGTTCCGTGGTGCTGGCTGGAATGTCATCAAGGTGCTGTGGGGTAGCAGTTGGGATCGCCTGCTCGAAAAAGACAAGAGCGGTTTATTGCAGAAGCGCATGGACGAAGTCGTCGATGGCGAGATGCAAAATTACAAAGCCAACGGCGGCGCTTACACCCGCGAGCATTTCTTCGGCAAATACCCGGAGCTGCTTGAATTGGTAAGCGATATGTCCGATGACGAAATCCTGCATCTGGCACGCGGCGGCCACGACGCGAGCAAGGTGTATAACGCTTATCATCAAGCGGTAAATACCAAGGGCCAACCCACCGTTATCCTGGCGCAAACCGTCAAGGGTTATGGCATGGGTGCATCCGGTGAAGCGATTAACAAGACGCACTCCGTAAAGTCCCTCGATATTGAAAGCCTCAAGAAATTCCGCGACCGTTTTGAATTGCCTATCAGCGACGAAGACCTTCCCAAATTACCTTACTACCGTCCGTCCGAAGACAGCCCGGAGATGCAATATTTGCGCGCCCGTCGCCAGACGCTGAAAGGTTATTTGCCTGCGCGTAAGTCAGATTTTGAACCGCTGCAAACACCGGATCTGGATGCATTTGCTGCACAGCTCAAGTCTACTGGTGAGCGTGAAATTTCTACCACGATGAGTTTTGTGCGTATTTTGTCGTCGTTGGTAAAAGACAAACAAATCGGCAAAAACATTGTGCCGATTGTGCCGGACGAAGCGCGTACCTTTGGTATGGAAGGTATGTTTAAAACCATCGGTATTTATTCATCCGAAGGTCAGAAATACGTCCCCCATGATGCGGGCCAGATGATGTCTTACCATGAATCATCAAACGGTCAGATTCTGGAAGAGGGCATCAACGAAGCCGGCTCCATGTCATCCTGGATTGCAGCCGCAACCTCCTACAGCAATCATGGTGTGCCCATGATTCCGTTCTACATCTATTACTCCATGTTCGGTTTCCAGCGTATCGGTGACCTGGCCTGGGCTGCCGGTGATTCACAAGCGCGCGGCTTTATGCTGGGTGCAACCGCTGGCCGTACCACACTGAACGGTGAGGGTCTGCAACACCAGGATGGCCACAGCCATGTAATGGCGAATACCATTCCCAATTGTCGTACCTACGATCCGACCTACGCCTACGAGTTGGCAGTGATCATCCAGGACGGCATCAAGCGCATGTATCACGACAAGGAAAATTGTTTCTACTACATCACCTTGATGAACGAAAACTATCAGCACCCGGATCTCCCGGAAGGGGCGCAGGAAGGCATCATTAAAGGGATGTACTTGCTTGAACAAGGCAAGAGCAAAAAGAAAAATCGCGTGCAGTTGATGGGCGCCGGTACCATCCTCAACGAAGTGCGTGCAGCAGCAGAATTGTTGCGCAACGACTTTGATGTGGAAGCGGATGTGTGGAGTGTCACCAGCGTGAACGAGTTGACCCGCGATGGTCAGCGTGCCACGCGCTGGAATTTGCTGCACCCGACCGAAGCGCCGCGTAAGGCATACATTACCGAGCTTCTGGAAGGTCGTGACGGCCCGAAAATTATTGCAACAGACCATCTGAAAACCTACAGCGAACAATTGCGTGCATTTGTTCCCGGCACCTACACCGTATTGGGTACAGAAGGTTTCGGCCGCAGTGATTCTCGCGCGAAATTGCGTCATTTCTTTGAAGTGAATCGTTATTTTGTGGTTATCGCCGCGCTCAAGTCACTGGCCGATGAAGGCAAGATCAAAGCCGACGTTGTCGCCAAGGCCATCAAGAAATTCGGGATTGATCCGGAAAAAACGGACCCGATGAGCGTGTAAATCCAACGCCCTCTTACAAAGAGGGCGTTCTTGTATTCGCATTGAATAACAGTTGATCGAATTTGCAGAAAGTGAGGAGTTACAGTGGCAATTCAAACCATTAAAGTGCCCGATATCGGTGGTGCGGAAGGCGTCGATGTAATTGAGATCTCCGTGAAAGTAGGCGATGTAATTGCCGAAGGAGATTCCATCGTCGTGCTTGAAACGGACAAAGCATCCATGGAAATTCCTGCCGATAAAGCGGGTAAAGTTGTCGCTATCAAGGTGAAAGAGGGAGATAAGGTTTCGCAGGATGATGTACTGATCGAGGTTGAAGCAGAAGGTGCTGCCGAGGCCGCTCCGGCTCCTGCTGCCAAAGCACCCGCTGCCGCCCCGGCTCCGGCCAAGGCATCTGCTGCGACCAGTGAAATTACCATTGCGGTGCCGGATATCGGCGGCGCAGAAAATGTGGATGTGATTGAAGTCAGCGTCAAGCCCGGTGATGAAGTCGCCGAAGGCGATTCCCTGATTGTGCTGGAAACCGACAAAGCCTCTATGGAAGTGCCCGCTACCGCGTCCGGTAAGATCCTCAGTATCTCCGTGAAGGTGGGCGATAAGGTTTCCCAGGGCTCAGCTATTTGTGTTGTGGCTGTCAGTGGCGGCGCAGAAGCGGCCGCAGCGCCTGCGCCCGCCGCAGTGACACCTGCCGCCTCAGCGGGCAGCAGTGAACTTACCATCACGGTCCCGGATATCGGCGGCGCAGAAAATGTTGACGTGATTGAAGTGACAGTGAAGGCGGGCGACGACGTAGCGGAAGGCGATTCCCTGATCGTCCTTGAGACTGATAAAGCGTCTATGGAAGTACCGGCTACTGCATCGGGCAAGATCGTCAGTATCGCAGTGAAAGTGGGTGACAAGGTATCGCAAGGTTCGGTTATCGGTGTGATGACGACCTCAGGCGGCGCTGCACCAGCACAAGCTGCTGCACCGGCCAAAGCGGAAACCAGTGCGCCGGCACCTAAAGCGGAAACCCCAAAACCTGCCCCGGCGGCAGCGCCTGCAAAAGCTGAAGCGGTAGTAAACAGTGGTGATGTTTACGCCGGTCCGGCAGTGCGCAAGTTGGGCCGTCAATTGGGCGTGGATTTGGCCAAGGTGCCTGGAACCGGTCCCCGTGGTCGCCTGCTGAAAGATGATGTGCGCAACTATGTGAAAAACATTGTTGCCAGCGTCCAGTCCGGCGCATCGGTAGGCGGTGGTTCAGGTATTCCGCGTGTGCCAGCGGTTGATTTCGCCAAGTTCGGTGAGATTGAAATGGTCAAGATGAGCAAGATCAAAAAGCTCACCGCTGAAAACATGACCCGCAATTGGTTGAACGTTCCCCACGTGACCCAGTGGGATGACGTCGATATCACCGAGATGGAAGCTTTCCGTACCGGCCTGAAAGCGGAAGCGGAGAAGCGCGGCAGTAAATTAACGCCCTTGCCGTTCCTGTTGAAAGCCTGTGCTGCCGCATTGCGCGCTGAGCCGAGTTTCAACGTATCCATGCATCATGACGGCGAGCACATTGTGCAGAAAAACTATGTGCATATCGGTGTGGCAGTTGATACGCCAATTGGCCTGCTGGTACCGGTTGTGCGCGATGTGGACAAGAAAGGCCTGTGGGAACTGGCGGATGAGATTAACGTGCTGGCCAAGAAGGCGCGCGATGGTAAGTTGATGCCGGCAGAGATGCAGGGTGGTTGTTTTACTATCTCTAGCCTGGGTGCGATGGGCGGTAGTGGTTTTACGCCTATGGTGAATGCACCGGAAGTGGCGATCCTGGGTGTGTCTCGTGCGCAGATCAAGCCAGTGTGGAATGGTAAGGAGTTTGTGCCGCGCAATATGCTGCCGATTTCTTTGTCTTATGACCATCGTGCGGTGAATGGTGCGGATGCTGGTCGGTTCTTTACGTTCCTGACGAGTGTTATTGCGGATATTCGGCGTTTGGTGCTGTAGTAGTTGATAGGGTTTCGAAACAAAAGCCCTAACGCCAAACTCGCATTGTGCGAGTGCATAAATTGGTAGTGAAAAAGCCAGCATCGTTGCTGGCTTTTTTATTGCTGAAAAATTGTTTCATTGTTCATTTTTTATTACACAGAATGTGATCCGTTAACTTCATCTGCCTGAACTTTAATGCTCTATTGAACTCCTGAAAGATACATCAATAAAAATAACAACCAAGGGTTTCTGCAATGAGTGTCGAAACGAAAAAATTCTTGAATGCGCGTTTGCTCTTTCTGATGTTGCTAGCTGTATTTTTGGCTGCATGCGCTGCCGTGCCGCATCAATCTCACTACACCGCTGATGATATCTTCCGTCAACAAGTAAAACAGTATCCCTACATCGAGCTGGCCAGTGGTGTTGTGCCGGAGGGTATTGCTGAGTTTAAAAATCTGACGTATGTCCAACGAGGTACGGGTGATTTGCAGTTGGATGTGTATGCGCCGGGGACGACGATGGATGAGTTGCGCCCAGGTATCGTTTTGGTGCATGGCGGTGATTGGGTTGATGGACAGCGTGAGCATCTTGTTCCGTTTGCATTAGAGCTTGCGCTGCGCGGTTATGTGGTGGCTACCATCGATTATCGTTTGGCTTCGCAGGCGCCTTACCCAGCGGCGGTGGAGGATGCCCAGGTGGCTGTTCGCTGGATGCGTGAGCATGCGGAATCTTATGGGATAGATGCTTCACATATTGCATTAGGTGGGGCTGGCGCGGGTGGGGTGGTTGCGGCTTTGGGCGGATTGACGGCGGTTGGGGCGGCTGAGGTGCAGGTTATTCTCAATCTTGATGGTCCTTGGCAGCTTGATCCGGTGACGCTGAAAAGTGAGACCGGGCAGGCTGATCCGATCGGGTATTGGCTTGGGGGAGGGGCGGTTCAGCGGGAGGCTTTGCTGCATCAGGCATCTCCGATGAACCGCGTTCGTAAAGGGATGCCGGCGGTATTGTTGCTGAATAGCGGCGAGCCGGGCTATCGTGCCGGGCAGGATGAAATGCTCCGGCGTTTGGAGCACTTTCGGGTGCCGCATCGGGTGGGGGAAATCCCCGGCAGCTCCCATGCTTTCTGGTTATTTGAGCCTTGGGTGAGTCCGGCGGCCAATATCACGGCGGATTTTCTGGATCTGCAATTCAAGTACCGCATGACCTGTCATTAGGCATTATCTATAGCTGCCCCGGCTGGCTTTACATCTCGCTTTACAGAAAGTCGGCTGGTTTTATGGCGCTTGGTGCTTTATTGTCTCCGGTTCCAGTAATCGGTCAACAATAAGAGATAGTCCCTATGATCCTTCGGCATTGCGTTACCGTTGTCTTCACTCTGGCTGGCGGCTTTATGCTGGCGTTCATGGTCGGTTGTTCAACCACCGCACCCATTACTTCGATCAATGACCCTCAAAATACCTACACTCCGGCTGAAACCTACACCAAATATGTGAAGGATTTTCCGCAGATGCGCATGCTGGACGGCAAATTGCCGGAAGGCATTCTTGCATTTAAAAACCTGACCTATGTTAACTACGGCGCGCGGGAATTGCAGTTGGACCTCTATGCGCCCGAACCCACGATGGCGGATCAACGACCGGCTATCGTGTTGGTGCACGGTGGTGGCTGGCGGGCCGGTTACCGCGAAAACATGATGCCCCTGGCCCATCAACTGGCGTTGCGCGGTTATGTGACGGCGACCATCAGTTATCGTTTATCACCGGAAGCTGAATATCCTGCTGCGATTCACGATGTGAAGGCGGCGGTTCGTTGGTTGCGTGAAAATGCAAAAACCTATGGTGTCAATCCGGAACGAATTGCTGTGGCCGGTGGTTCCGCAGGTGGACAAATCGCGGCCTTGGTCGGCATGACAAACGGTGATGTAAAATTTGATCCGCAGGCGACGAAAAGCCTCTTTACCAGTGATGTGCAAGCCGTGATTAATATTGATGGCTTGTCGGATTTTACGTCGGAAGAAGCGCGTAAATATGAAGATGACCCGCGCAAAAATCCCTCATCGGCTGGTCAATGGTTTGGCGGAAACTATGCGACAAAAACTGCTTTATGGCACGAAGCCTCGCCGATTTATCACGTAAGCAAAGGCAAGCCACCGGTGTTATTTATTAACAGTTCACAGGCACGGTTTAGTGTGGGGCAGGCGGAGATGATCAAGCGACTTGAAGAAGCCAAGATTAATTATCATGCTGAGAAATTTTCGGATGCACCGCACAGCTTCTGGTTGTTTTATCCCTGGGCAAAACCGACAGCAACGATGATGGCGAATTTCCTGGATGCGCAATTTGCTTACAAGATGATGTGTCACTGATAGCCAAATAAAAAAATCCCCGCCGAATAGCGGGGATTTTTTTATCAAATCCCTTTGTATTTTATTATTGTCACTTTACGTTCTTATTGACGCATCAGTGATTTCACCAAGGTGCCTGACGGCGAAAGGTCACTGGCGGACCAGTTACCTGTTGTGCTGGCGCCGGGGTTCAGCGCAGCGGTGCCTTCCTCTTTTGGCGTAATGCTCCAGTTAATCCAGCTGATTCCACGTTGATTCAGGAAATTAATCCAAGTGCGGGTATCGTTTTCACACACACTGCCATCGCCAGTGGCGTCGGCGGTGCCCCATTCGGTCGAGAAAATCATCGCACCTTGCGCGCGTGCCTGGTCCACGCGGTCACGTAACCATTGACCATGGGTGCACGCATAGAAATGCATGGCATAGCCGACGTTCGGAAAACTCACCGGGTTGGCTGCTGCATCAGTAACATCCTGACTCCATGTCCCCGTGCCGACAATCACCAGACTATTCGGTGCATGGTTGCGAATCACCGGAATCACTTCCTGGGCATAAGGGCGAATCGCCGCATTCCAGGTGACACCACCGCCGTTGGGTTCGTTGGCAATTTCATAAATCACGTTGGGTGTGTTGCCATAGCGTTGCGCGACTTCATTGAAAAATGCTTTCGCTTCCGCTTTGTACTGTTGTGGATTGCCGTCGCTGAGAATATGCCAATCGACAATCACATAGATATCCAGCGCAATTGCGGCATCGACAATTTCAAACACTTTATTTTTGATTGATGGATTTTCGATGTAGCCTTCGCTGGCGGTGTACATAGCCGCACGAATCACGTTAATACCCCAGTCATCGCGCAACCAGCGGATGCTGCTGAGATTCATGTAGTCGCCATACCATTGCAGCCCGTGGGAGCTCATCCCGCGTAACTGAACAGCTGAACCGTTTTTGTTAACCAGTTGATTGCCGCTGGTACGCAGTTGCCCATGGGTACTGACAAAACCCTGGTTACCGGCGGAACTGCTTGAAGACGTCGCGACACTTGAGCTGCTGGACGAATTATTTCCGCCAACGATGCCGTAAGGTGCCGGTTGCGAGCTACAGGTACTGGGTGAAATACAACTGCGATTTGACTCCCAGCCCCAACCGCTTTGCGTATTGGCGCACAGGGGATACAAAGTGCCGTACCAGTTACATTGCTGCCCGGCGGTGTTGTTAGCCGACGATGAACTGATAGAGCTTGCACGGGATGATGGCGCGACGCTCTGGCTTGATGCGCTGCTTGATGGTGAACTGCTCACACTGGTTGCGGAAGAATTATTGTTGACACCGGAACACACTGCACCATTCAATGTGGGCGTCTCGGCGTTGCCACCATTTTTATTCACCTGAAAACCGATCTCTACACTGGCACCGGCGGGGATGTTGCCATTCCAGCCTAAATCCGTTGCGGTGTAAGGATTATTACCGGTGAGGTTGGTATTCCACGAACTGGTAACGCGATTGCTGTTGTATTGCCAGCTAAGACTCCAGCCGTTTAACGCACTGGAACCCGTGTTGCTGATCGTAATTGCACCGGTGTACCCGGTATTCCATTCATTGGTAATACGATAACTGCAACTGGTTTGCGCGTTTGCCTGTTGCACCAGCGCGCAAAATAAAACGAGCATTGCGCCCGAAAAGCCGAAGATTTTTTTTAACGCTATCATTGTTATTCTCCTGTATGCCTTATTGGAGTTATTACAGCTTTGTTATACACCCTGCGCTGAAACCCCAAGCGCGACGACGGTGATTTTTATCACTGCTCGATGCTGGTTTTAGCCAGCGTCGGACGGTGTTGGAGTGGTACATCAACAGGTCGTTATTGTTTTAACTGATTGAGTTCCTTGACAAGCAAATGACACCGGGAGTGGATATCCTTAGCGCTCCCACAGCCCGATGACGCTGTAATAGCATTACCCGGCGACATAATACGTGTCGGCGCCTGGCCACTGGCGTGACCAGCAAGCAGGATACAAGCGATGACGGGGAAAAAAGCCAGCTTCAAACAATGGATCAATTGGGAACGATACATGGTGGAAACCTCCGTCATCGAATCACGCAAAGCACAAAAAATTAACAGCAAAATCTTCGCGATGAATAAGTTGTTATCCATCGCCAAGACAAGGCTTCAGGGTTTAACCAGGTTTAGTTGCAAGGCGTTCCACTGACGACCGGCACAGATGCTGCGCTGCCGCCTTTGGTGCCCTGGAAACCAAACTCAGCGGTTTGGCCCGGTTGCAGGGTGCCGTTCCAGCCCAGGTTACTGGCACTGTAAGGGTTGCTGCCGGACAGGTTGGCATTCCAACTGTTGGTAATGCGTGAACCGTCGTTGTAACTCCAGCTCACACTCCACCCGTTGATGGGCGAACTGCCGTTGTTGGTGATGCGGATCGCACCGGTAAATCCGTTGTTCCACTGGTTGGTCACCACGTATTCGCAACTGCCGCTTCCGTTCGGTGCAGAGCTGGATGATGCACTGCTCGCGACCAGGCTGGAGCTGCTGCTGGACGCTGGTGCCGAGCTGGAACTGCTGGATGCAGGGCTGGAGCTGGATGAGGGACTGGAGCTGGCAGGACTGGAACTGGAGGTACCTCCGCCAACAATGCCCCAGGGCGCTGGCTGCGAGCTACAGGTGCTGCGTGAAATACAGCTGCGGTTTTGCTCCCATCCCCAACCGCTTTGGGTGGTGACACACAGCGGATACAAGGTGCCATACCAGTTACATTGTTGACCGGTGGGCGTGCTGGAGCTGCTCGATGAGGCCAGGCTGCTGGATGAGCTGAAGACCACTGAACTTGAGCTGCTTGAGCTGACCGGCACGCTACTGCTGGAAGAGCTCGATACTGGCACGCTGCTCACGCTGGACGAAGAGCTGCTGGGCAGACTGGAGCTGGCCTGACTGGAAGATGACGATGATGAAGCACCGCCTTCATTGCCGTAGTCATCATAAAACGCCAGCACCCATGCCAGGGCCGAGTTCCAGTTAATGGTGATCTCGTTAGTGGACCAGGAGTTGATGTCATCCATGTAGCAAGTAGCCGGACGAGTCTGGCAGCCATTCAAGGCAGCCTGGGCCACTTCATCTTCCAGGCCAGCGTTGGGTCCACCGGAGAAGGCGCCAGGCGGTAACCAGGGGTAAGCGCTGTTGAGTGCGCCAGCCCAGAAACGGTGGTGCGGCTGAGTCAGCGCGTTTTCGCCGTGGCCGGAGATGTAGGAGAACGACATGGGGTTGCGACCGAAGAGATAATCCACCGCTTTGCCGACGCCCTTGGCGTAATCCTCGTTGCCAGTGAAGTCATAAGCCAGGCCGACCAGGAACAGTTTATTGGCCACACCATTGTTGGAGCCCCAGTAATATTCCTCTTCAGTATGGGGTGTGAGATAACCGGTGCTGTCGATCACGCCCATATGAATATCAGCAATCTGGACGATGGTTTGCCGCGCGGTTGCGCGCAAACTTGCCGTATGGCTGGCTGGTACTGTGGCGAGAGAAATCAAAGCCGGCAATTCAGTGTCTGGCCAACCAAAATCGGTACGCTCGATTTCATAGTTCTGGATAGTCGGGAGGTACTTACTGTCACCGGTGGTGATGTATAGCTCTGCTGCTGCCCAGAAAAATTCGTCGGCGACGTACCGGTCACCGTAACCGCCGCCGCCGTTATCATAGTTGCCGCTATAGAGGTCATTGGGGTTTTGCTGCGCCGCATCCCAAGCGCGTTCCGCCGCGGTCAAACAGGTGCTGGCAAAAGCGGCATCGATGTTTTGCCACAAGCGTGCGCACTGTGCGGCAGTGGCGGCTACGTTCAAGGTTGCTGCGGTGCTGGGTGGTACCAGCGCGCGGTTCTGGCTGTCCTCATGGGGTGCCAAGGGTAAACCGGTCCAGCCTACGTCGTGCATCTTGTGGTGCACCATGCCGGCCTTGGCCTGGCCCTGGGGAACCTGCATGGAGAGCATGAACTCCATCTGCCAGCGCACTTCGTCGAGGATGTCAGGCACGCCATTGCCGCTTTCTGGAATGTTCAGTGTGCCGTCAGCGAATGCACTGGCGTTGTTGCTCAGGTGCAAGGCGCGTTCGTACATCGTGAGCAGTTTCCACACGGAGATCCCACCGTTAACCACATATTTCCCATGGTCACCCGCGTCATACCAGCCTTTGGTCACATCCAGGCTGTAATTACAGGTACCGGTCCAGCAGGGCACATCATAGTCGCCTTTATTGGCGCCCATGTTTAAGTGGCCTGCGGGGCGTGCCCATTGGGCATTTGGTGCGTAACTGGTGTTGCCGCCGCCGGTGTAGGCCGTCTCAATCGCGATGCCGCTGCGGTTGTGGTAGAAGTATTTGATGGAGTCGTAGAGCGCGCCGCTAAAGGCATCCGCGGCGATCTCAAAGGAGTAGCTCTCATCGTTGCCAACGTAGAGTTTATAACCCTCGCCCTCAGTCGTTACACCGCTGATGTCGATATGATGGACGGTATCACCGGAGGCAGCATCAATGCCGCGCGGCACTGTCATGCCGCTGGTGATGAGGGTGCCATTACGGCGTAGTTCCCAAGGCAGGGCTGCCATGGTGTCGCTGCTATAGGTAGCTACTTTGGCACTGTTGGGCAAATAACCCACCTGATTAACGCGCGGGTTACCTACCGCTGCCCAGGCGCTGCCTGCCACCAGACCGGATAACACTACGGCGCTGATGGCGCGGGTCAGAATCTTGGGGGTGCCTGTGTTCAAGCGGGATGTTAACGAACGTTGGGAATATGCCGGTTTCTTTGTTTGGGGAGCTTGAGTCATTGGAAGTGTCCTCACTTCATTTTTTTTATGTGGATTGGAGGGAGCGGGAGTAGCGGGTGCTCCGTCGCAGGAAAATACTTGGGCAATGCAATCAGGGTGTGAAAAAACAACCGGCCGCACCACGGGGTAATGGATAAGGCCGGTTAAACACACTGCATCGACTTACAACTCGTTTAAAACCACATCATCTCGGCTTTGGTGTTTGCATCTGCTGTGCATGGTCAAAGCCTGGTTTTGTTCATTTCTAAGCCATCCTGGCTTGAGGTCATCCGTGTTGTCGCTGGTGATTTACAGCGGCGGGTATGCGTTGTTCAACAGAATCTGGAATGCTTCGGTGTGCCAGCGGCCCGCATGAGGGGCATCAGGGATAGAGCCGGTCAGGGTGCCGCTGGCGTTGGTGAAGGTTGGATCGCAATTGCGGTCAAAACCTTTCGCCGGATCGACGGGATCGATGATGCCGGCAGAACCTACACCGTCTGATTCACCTGGTGGTTTCACCCACACGTAAGCATCGATGCCGGGTTCCGGCGCCACAGTAGGACGCTCACCGATACCGCCAGGCTGGTTACACCAGTTACCACGGTGGTAGCGACGGTCTACTCGAGATTGATCCACAAAGGTATCAACGCTGGTGCTGGTGGATTGCGCTGTCGGGCGATCAGAACCACCCCAACCATTGCGCGACGTATCGATCAACATACCGATAGTGCTCGGGAAGCCCAGTTCGATCATGCGGTTACGCCATGCCTGCACGAAGCTGATTTCGCTGAAGTAGGGGTTCCACTCGTAGAAGGCGGCCTGACGTACTTGCACGCCTGGGTTACCCGGCATACCGCTCATGGACAAGGCATCGAGGAACGGCTCGCGCAGTGGCGTGTAACCAGCGGTGTTGGAAACGAAACCGGCAACGCTGTTGACACCTTTTTCAGCGCCCTTGATGGCGTCGGCGATCAGCGTGGTTGCTTCCTGGAAGTTATCCGGCCAGCCTAACCAGCCTGAGTGGCCGATATCGATGTAGGAGTAGACGTTTGGCAATTTGCCCAGCTCGGTCAGCGTATGACGGGTACCGTCGATGTAACCGCCGGGACCAGCAGCTTCCTGACACTTGGGTGTAGAGATGTTGGTTACCAGGTTTGGCAAGGAATCCGGCTCAATGATGGTGACAATGCGCAAGCTGTTGTATTTCGGATCGGAGAAGATATCCACGATCGGCGCAATGTACTCGTTCACATAACGGTTGAAGCCATCTTCGGCCATCAACAATTCGCCGTTGGACGCCAGGGCGTGACAGTCGCGGTTAGGCAAGTCATAGATGACGACCTTGATCAGGTTGGCGCCTTGATCGAGAGCGGCGTCCAGGTGGTCGCGCAGACCGAGGGTGTTCGGATCTTCCGGATCAATGGCTCCGATACGGTCCATCCACACAGCCGTGCTGACGTTGGCGATAGCAGCACCACCTGAGGCAGTAGCGTTTTCAGCCCAGTCCTGGTTGATGTACCAGTTGGCGCCGATGAAGGGGTTATCCATACGGTTGCCCCAGTCAGCTGAACTGGTGGAGGAGGCGACGCTGGAAGACGGAGCGCTCGACGAGGGCGCGCTGGAAGAGGGCACACTCGAAGACGGCACGCTTGAAGAAGGAACGCTTGAAGAGGGCGCACTTGAAGACGGCGCGCTCGAGGAAGGCACACTGCTTACCACAACGCTTGAGCTACTGGAGCTGACCGGTGTACTGCTCGCGGATGAGCCACCGACAATGCCGTAAGGCGCCGGTTGTGAGCTACAGGTGCTCGCGGAGATACAGCTGCGATTTTGCTCCCAGCCCCAGCCGCTTTGGGTAGAGGTACACAAGGGATACAAGGTGCCGTACCAGTTACATTGCTGGCCACCGGTAGCGGGTGTGCTTGACGATGAACTCGGTGCGCTGCTCGCCGGAGTGCTGCTGGCCACGCTGGACGCAGAAGAGCTGGTCACGCCGCCGGAACAGACGGCGCCATTCACGGTTGGGGTTTCGGCAGAGCCACCGTTTTTATCGACCTGGAATCCGAAAGACACGGTTTGGCCGGGGGCAATGTTGCCGTTCCAGCCCAAAGAGGTCGCGGTATAGGGATTGCTGCCGCTGAGGTTAGCATTCCAGGAACTGGTCACACGGTTGGTGTTGTATTGCCAGTTCACACTCCAGCCGCTGATCGCGCTGGAATCGGTATTGTTGATGGAAATGGTACCGGTATAGCCGGTATTCCACTCGTTACTGATGCTGTAGGTACAGGTTGCCGCCTGGGCTGCCGAGCCAAAGGTCGCTGCCGCCATGCCGAGGCTCAGCATGGTCGCCAGGCCGTAGCCCCTTCTTGTTAGCCTTATCATTGTTAGTTCTCCAAAAGTCCGGTTAGGAGGGAGTACATCTGGTGCCCTCGTCGTCGTTACACACACTGGCTCGCCTTCAACGGAATGGCGAGGTGTGGTTCATGCTCTACGCCTTGTAGCTTGCTCGCCCGCTTAACCGGCCGAGGAATATTCATCCGTGGCAGACTCCGTATGGTTTGTCGGTGTTGGCCGACGGAGGCAGTTCATTGCCGCCTCATTTTTGCTATCGCTGGTTTGTCAGGTCAGTCGTGCGCCCGAGGACGCACGACTGTGTTGCTCTCCTTACTTGTTTTTATCGATTGTCCTGAATACTTTTCAGGCCGCCTAAAACAAAAAGACAGCGCTGTCATTTTCTGGGCGACCGTTGCGCCTTTTTATTTTTTTTCCCTGCGCATTCTGGTTGTAATTTTTTTACTGATTAAATGATGTAAAAGGTAGCGCTATCATTTTTTCAATAATCGGTTGCGCGTATTCAATCATTTGTTGCGCAACCGATTAGTTGTTGAGTCCTTTTAATTACAAACAGATCCGCTTACGGTCGGTACACTCGCTTGAGCAGAATTTTTTGTTCCTTGAAAACCGAACTCTACCGTTTGTCCCGGTTGAATTTCAGCGTTCCAGCCAACATTGCTGGCGCTGTAAGGATTACTGCCGCTGACCGTTGCATTCCAACTGTTTGTCACGCGTGACCCATCGGTGTAATTCCAGTTCACACTCCAACCGTTGATCGCGCTGTTACCCTTGTTGGTAATGCGAATTGCGCCAGTAAAACCGTTGCCCCATTGATTGGTGACAACGTAGGTGCAACTGCTGCTGCCACTGGTTGCGCTGCTCGATGAAGAACTCGCCGGCGAACTGCTGGATGACGACGAACTCGCAACGGATGAACTGCTGGACGAACTCGGTGCTGAAGAACTGGCTGTACCACCACCGACAATACCGTAAGGCGCCGGTTGTGAACTGCAGTTGCTGCGTGCAATACAACTGCGATTTTGTTCCCAGCCCCAACCACTTTGCGTTGTGGTGCACAAGGGATACAAGGTGCCGTACCAATTGCACTGCTCGCCGCCGCTTGTACTGCTCGAGGAACTGGATGGTGTACTGCTGGCGACAGAAGAACTGGATGAGCTGGAAACGGAGCTGCTGGAATTTCCGCCGCCATCAAACACGGAAGCAATTTCCGCTGTTGCGCGAATACCATTGGTGCCATTAATCAACCGATCACCCCAGGTAGACAAACTGTTTACATTCCAGTTGTTGACGATGTCCAGCGATGCGACTTCGCTGCTGTTACCAGACCAGGACCAACCGAGGTAACCGATGTTGTATTGCTCGGCTACCGCCAGAATAGAATCTTCATCCACGTTGTTGCCATAGTGATCTGCACCGAACTCACCCACGATCAATGGTAAATTATGCGTGCTTAAAAAATTTGAAACATAACCCTCGATCTTCGCGCGACTCTGATAAACCTCATACATGTGTACGCTGAACATTGTATTGTTGCGTGGGTCAGCGGCGGCCACGGTGGAGGCATTATCGAGCATCACTTCTTGCCAATCCTGACCCCAGTTTGCTGCATCAATCATCAGCGTATGCGTCAAGCCAGCATTACGGATGCGTTGAATGGCCTGGATATGACCGTCGATCCAACTGCTTTCCGGCACACCGTTGCCAAAAGGTTCGTTGGCAATATTGATGATGACGTAGTCTTCCTGGCCCTGCAGGGTACTGGCGATATCTATCCAGTAACTGGTGGCGTTGTAGAGGGTGCCCGCAGAACCTTGTTCGCCGGAACCGGTAACGTCATGCACTTCCAATACAGCAATTAATTTATTGTTCTTAGCCCATTGAATAATGTTGGCCACTTCTGTCGCGCTGGTGCGCGTCCATTGCTGGCCATCGGCCAATACGACGCGAACGGTATTCGCTTCAACACTGGCGATATCCGCCAGGGCTTGTTGCGTACGATTGGTATACCAGGCATGAGCGTGATTAACACCGCGCATAACAAACGAATTGCCGTTGCCGTCCAGCAATTGGGTGCCGGAAACCTGGAAGCCCGCATTTGCGCCATAGGTGGCTAACAGGGCGCTGGCAAGCAGCAATGTGTTCGTTAATTTTTTCATGCCTGTAAAGCGTCTGGTTTGTGTCATGTTTTGTTGGGTGCTCTTCATAGTCCAGCCTCATTATTGTTAATAATTGGAGTACAACAATTGGTACTGCTTTTTGTGCAGAACTTATTCAAAGAACTGCATTTTTCCGCAGACCGACTCGTTGAACTCTCGCCGGACAGCACACCTGTTATTGCGCAAAACGCCTGAATTTTCAGGGTACATTGTGTGTGTGTCATGCAAGACGGCTCACCAAATCAGTCCACAGGAAACGGAATTACAGCCCTTCAGGCCGTTCTGCTGTGTTCTTTTGGTAGCGCAATCATGCTCAAATCGGATTAATCCCCCGATTTGATAAAACTGCACAAACAAATACCCTTAAAAATGAATAATCGATGGTGGGGCGGAAAGCCGCCATCGATAATTGGCGCCTAAATTATTCTAATATTTTGTAGTAAATTCTTAATTACTTATAACGATTTATCGTGAACTGCTTTTCTTATTCGGATTTCAAATATATTTGCCTTTTATTTATTGCGATTCTTAAGTACAGCGGCGCACAACCATCTCAATAACGCCTAATCCATGGCAAGGTAGTGGAAAAGCGCTGAAATGACAATCCCAAAAAAGCCAGCCTTCCGGGAAATGTGACGTACGCAGAAAAGCGGCGTGTTTGCGATAACAAAATGTGTCGCCAAAAATAGAATTGTTTATTTTGATTCCTTATAAATAATGGAAAAACTCTTTTGTTTCCTAATTAAACTTATCTTTTCCAGGCCGTCAGGAACATCGAGAAGTTACAAAATGGTGTTGGCCGAAGGGTCGTTTATAGAAAATGTTTTTCAGTAATAAAATAATGATGGCTAAAAATATAAACCTTTTTAAGCCTTTTTTTGTATGAAGTATTATTAAATTTTCTGCGGTATGGACACGGTATGTTGCGGAGCGCATTCCCAGTATGGTCACCACTTTAAGGTTGTTCTGGTCAGGATTTTCTTCTTGAGAGATTGATGACTTTATAGTCGAGCGCGATTTTATTTTTACGTTGTGTTATCCAGATTCGTTTTTCGTCAAGCGGGATGGATAAAAAATCAATAGAAAATAACGCTATAGTTAATTTGCTGCAATATAGCGATTAATTTATTTTCCGGCTAAGTCGAAGCGACTGGTTTGTAACGTTTTTATTAATGATAACCCCCGTAAACACCTTATAAGTCCAAGCGATTGCGCAGTTTTTCAAGATAAGAAATTTTCCCTGTTTTTATAGATAAATAAAATGTGGCATCGGAAATCGAATAGGTTTTATGTCGGTTTTAGCACGCTGGATAAAAAATGGAATTTAAAAATAATTTTAATTAGCGCAAGATGTCCGACAAAATAACGATGGCTCAGGTACTTTTCCTTACGGGACAACCTTGTCTTGAATAGTGGGAAAAACCGGGGATCGACATATCGGATCTTCTGGGCATTGTTAAAGGGAAAATGATTTTCCCTATAAAAACATTCAGCTGCACACGCGTATCGATAACGATAATAGCTGTATTCATAATAAGGTACCTGATCAATGACAGCAGGTACCTTGGGTGCTAATCACCCATACAGAATTCCAACGATGCACAATTTAAAATCGAAGGGGAGCAACAGATGCAGTCTTGGTCTCTCCTGGAGAGCGTTAGCGTCGCTGTTGATTGTTAGCGCAGTCATTTTGCATGTGGCACTGCGTTGGTCGCCCTACAAGTGGGAAAACGTCCCTATTGAGGATGGTTTAGCTCCGGGGCGGGGTATGGGCTAATGCTGAAAAACGGGTTTGTTCATGATGTGCACTTTCCTGCAACCACGTGTGGTTGCAGGTTTTTTACAACAATGATGACAGGTTTTTTGTTTTTTCATCGGCATTGATAACGCGATCCCGGGAGGGCATCACCATGAAAACTCTCGTTATTTACGCTCACTTGCTGGCGGCATGTGTTTCTATCGGTACATTGTTACTACAAGATCTTGCGTTATGGCGTTCGCGCTATCGTGTGCTAACGCAGGATGAGATTCTTACCTTGCGCAATACCGCCACCATTGTTTTCATCGCACTGCTTGTGCTCTGGACGACGGGTGCTGGTCTGGTCACCATGGGCTATTTTGAGAATCCGCAGGCGTATTTTTCCAACCAGAAAATCTGGGCCAAGTTTTCAGTCGTGATTATTCTCAGTCTTAATGGCGTTTTTCTGCACTTTTACAGTTTTCCAAAAATTGTGGGTAACAAAGCAATCCTGCAATTGCCCTCGCTTGATCAAAAGTGGATTGGCTGCTCTGGCGCTTTATCCACAGTGTCCTGGTTGTTCGCATGCTACCTGGGTATTGCGCGCACCTGGAATTACAGTGTCGATTACTCAAGCATTATGTTGTTGTACGCGGGCCTGGTGCTTTTTGCGTTTATTGTGGCCCACGAAGTTATGCGTATGTCGCGCACAGTACTGCTCACCAATCTGAATATGAAAGAGAGCGCTGATCGGGATACGGTTTAAAGATTATTGAATCATGTGGTGGAGATCAGCAATGGTCTTCAACGTTTCATGATGTGTGCGTTCCTGCAACCTTCGCGGGTTGCAGGCCTTTTTTACATGCCGACTTGAGCAGGGATCAGTGGCTGGCATGTGACGTTTTTCACCGGATTATCAGGAACCGCCGAAGGATTACAATGTATGCACAAGGAGTGGAAAGCGGCTTCAATCATCATTCATTAAAACAGAAGAGGATAACGAAGATGCTACCAAAAAAAATAACACTCGGGCTCTTGTCTCTCGTGCTGTCCGGCACAGCCCTCGGCCACGGTTTGATGTCGGAACCGGCCTCACGTAACTGGTTATGTGGTGCGATCACAAAACCGGATCAGGCTCCCCCCGGTAGTGCGTGTGCACAAGCATTCGCCAACGACTCCAACGGCGGCTATCAATTCATGAGCGTGCTGACGCATGACATTGGCCGCAAAGGTGGACGCTCAAATAATGTGTGCGGCTTTGACAGTGAAACCTGGCAAGGCGGCGCGACGCCGTGGGACGCTCCTATTAATTGGCCAACCCAACAGGTATCCGCCGGGCCATTAACTATCACCTGGGATATCTCCTGGGGACCACACTTTGATGACACAGAAGAATTCAGTTACTGGATTACCAAACCTGACTTTCAATATCAGGTAGGTCGCGCGTTGACCTGGGATGATTTCGAAGAAGAACCCTTCTGTGACTTGCCTTATAACGATGCCAATCCCAACGGCAACCCCAACGTTACACCGGATAAAGGCGCTGCCTTGTTCCATACTCAATGTAATATTCCGGCCCGTTCCGGTCGCCACGTCATCTACGGCGAATGGGGTCGCAACCAATGGACCTATGAACGCTTCCATGGTTGTATCGACGTGTCATATGGCGGTGGCAATACAAACCCTGTGGTGGCAGATATCAGCGCTACACCATCCAATTCGACGTTTGCCGGCGCCGGTACCATTTCACTGAGTGCTGCGGGCTCAACCGGTAACAACCTCTCTTACCAGTGGAGCATTGAAGCAGCTAATCCATCGCTTTATAGCCTCAGTAGCACCACATCGGCGAACCCGACATTAACTCTGGCTGCCCCGACAGCACAAAGTAATGTCACGGTGCGTTTACAGGTGGCCAGCGGTAATACCACCAGCAATGATTCATTCACCTTCACTCATGTCCCGGTTGCGGGTGCCAGTTGGGAAGACCTTGGCGCCTTGACTGCAACATCCAGAACACTGGCTGTGGGGGATCGTGTGAGCGTGCGCCTGGTACGTGATGATGGTACCGATGTTTATCTGCCTGCATCGCCGTTGGTGATCACATCGGCTACTGCGTCAGCAACTGCCTGGCCCTTTGCCCTGGCACAAGCGGTTAATAATGCTGCCGATGATGTGCAAGTGGGTGTCTTGAACTCCAGCGGTGATGTGGCGCCGCAGCAAAGCGCAACCGGTAACCGTGTTTATGCTGAAACGCCCTCTGTGTATGCCAATGCCTTCCTGCAAGTGGAAAGCACCAACAGCAGTTCAAGCGTAAGCTCCAGTGCGGCCAGTTCCAGCAGTTCCAGTGCAGCGACCGGCAGCCAATGTAACTGGTATGGCACCTTGTATCCGCTTTGTACTACCACGCAAAGTGGCTGGGGCTGGGAACAAAACCGCAGTTGTATCGCGGCCAGTACCTGTAGTTCACAACCGGCACCTTACGGCATTGTGGGCGGTGGTACTTCCTCAACGCCAGCGTCCAGCGCGCCGTCCAGTTCTGCTGCGTCCAGCGTTGCAAGTAGCGTTGCCAGCAGTGCCGCAAGTAGCTCTACCGGCAACACCGGGGGTAACTGCGAGTATGTGATTACCAACGAGTGGAGTGATGGATTCACCGGTGCTATTCGCATCTCCAACGATGGCAGTAGTGCCATTAATGGATGGAATGTCAGCTGGAATTACACCGACGGTTCACGGGTAACCAGCAGCTGGAATGCCAATGTTTCGGGCACCAATCCCTACACAGCCACCAACATCAGTTGGAACGGTGCGATTCAGCCGGGGCAAACGGTAGAGTTTGGCTTCCAGGGAACCAAAGGCGGTTCCGGTAATGCCGCTACACCGACAGTAACCGGCTCAGTGTGCAACTGAACCTGACAGTTTAAAAAACTCCCGCTCGGGCGGGAGTTTTTTTATCCGGGCACAACAGATTCACAAAGGTTGTTAAATTTTCCGACAACGAATTTTCGTTAATAATAAAATACATTAACTCAATCATACGCTTAGCTCACTCCACTGCGATTGTTAAAAAGCGCAGCGCAACTTAAGAGTTCTCATAGATCGTCAAGATGATTATGATTGCCGGAATAATCAGTAATGGGCAGTTGCAGATTTACTGATATATCCATCAGCGGTGAAATGGAATCATAGCGATTGAGACACTATTCAGAACCCGGTTTTATCTTTGGTATTCCCATCATTGCGTTTGTGACCCTTGTGGTGTTAGCCGAGATTATGCTCTCGATGCATCAGCACAGCCTCGCAAAAAGTGATCGCATTGACGCCTTGGCATTTGCCACCGATTTACGTACGCGCAGTGAACAGCAATTGAATCGTGTACTGCATCTGACCAGCGGATTAAGCAGTTATTTTGCAGTGCGTCGCAATGACCTTAAGCAGCAAGAGGTGGAAGATATTCTGCGCATTGCTCACCAGACTACCTTGCATGTGCGAAATTTTGGTGTGGCGGTTGGCTATAACATTACGTATCTCTACCCACTCGAAGGCAATGAACAGGTCCTCGGTATGGATTACCGCTCGCAACCGGAACAGTGGCCGGCGGTAGAGGCGACGATAATTGGTCGCAAGGCGATTATGGATGAGCAGGTTAAATTATTGCAGGGCGGCACGGCCATGATTTACCGTGAACCGATCTTTGTGAACGATACCTATTGGGGACTGCTTTCCACGGTTATTGATTCGGATTCTTTTCTTGCTGATACTTTTGGCAAGATTAATCAGACCCATTATCAATTTGCGGTGAGTGGTTCGCGGGGACACAACCTATGGGGCGAAGCAAAGTTATTTAAAGACCCGCAAGCGGTTGTCATTACATCGGAGCGGGGTTGGCGTTTTGCGGTGAAGTTGCTCAATGCCGGTGGGCGTGTGCCTTCTGGATTATTACGCCTGGTTGGTTGGGTGTTTGCGTTAATGATGGCGATGGGGTTGTACAGCATCCTCGCACACCGACGCACACTGGCACATCTGGCATTGCATGACCCGGTGACCAGTTTACCTAATCGCACCTTGTTGAATGATCGTATAGAACACGCCATGTTGTTGGCTCGCCGTAAACCGGAAGAGGGTTTGGTGGTGGTGTTTATTGATCTTGATGATTTTAAAATTATCAACGACACCTATGGCCACCGCACTGGCGACTTCGTCCTGAAGACCGTCGCGCAGCGGTTGGAGAGTTGTGCACGTATCGGCGACACGACAGCGCGCTGGGCCGGTGATGAATTTGTCGTCTTGGTAGAAAATTTGGATAGCAGCGAAATCGATCCTTTATTGGAGCGTTTGGCCAAAGCGATTGCCGAACCGATTTATCACGATGGACATCGCTTGCAGATCTCGGCATCCTTTGGCTACGCCGTCGCTTTTAAAGATGCAGATACCGCTGCAGATTTGGTCTGGGCCGCTGACCGACGGATGTACGCGCACAAAACCCGGCGCAAGCAACGTATTTAACGCGCATTTTCCAGCGCATATCGATAACGTCCGGTGATGGTATAGCGAAACAGCGCATCTTCCGTCTGTGGTCCCGCGCCGACATTATGCACAATCAACGGTCGTTTACCGTCGGCTGATAGTTGATTCACCACAATACCGATATGCGGCAAATTGCCGGGCAACATCCAGGTGACAAGATCACCAGGTTGGTAATCGCGGCCCTGTTGTGTAACAGGTAGAATCTGCCCGTGGCGGGAAAAAAACGTTTGCAGGTTCGGCACGCGGCGATGATCAATATTGCGGTCGGTGCGTGTCTGGTTCCAGATGCGTTTGGCAGGGTATTCATGGAAATGATCGCGCATATCTTCATGAACCAGGCGTTGTAGATCAATGCCCAGCGTGCGATAGCTGCGGATAATGACATCGGTGCAGACGCCATACTGCGAGGGCACGTCGCCGTTCGGATAATCAATCCTGAAGTAGGCGCCGTTATAGGTTACATGGTGACGAGTGCGTTCTATTGCTGCGTTCACCAGCGCCTCGGTTTGCTCATCGGCTTTGGCGAGTTGATTGCATATCAGGACAAGCAGTAATGTCCAACAAAAACGTTTTTCCATAAGCGTATTATTTTCGTTATTTCGTTAAACACACTGAGCGCAGTGAGTGGCGGCCGGGTTAATTTCCAGACGACGCTGATCAATCTCTTCAGCGCATTGAACACAACGACCGTAGCTGCCATTAGCAATACGCTGCAAAGCTGCATCGATGCGCGCGAGATCCCGGGTGCGGCGGCGTTGGGTTTCCTGAGCCATTTGCTGGCCCTGAATGGCATCCGGGCGACCGGTGGTTACTTCATCCGACTGCACGGGCTGTGCAGCCTGCAGCGCTGATTGTTCCAATTCCAATAATTCTTCCCGGTGTGCCAATAACATAATCTTGAAACGGGTCTGTTCTCCAATGTTCATGGCCTACCTCTTAATTACTTGAACAAATTACATCAAGTGGTGCCTTAATGCGGTGACTTTATTTGAGTACGTCATAAACTCCACTATCTCATAAACGGTTTTGCCCAAACCGGCGCAATAGACTTCAGCAACATGAAGAGCCCCAAACCAGCGACTATACCACTGAAGTTGGCGAGAATATCCAGTGCGCTGAATGTGCGCGGCGGTAAAAAGTGCTGCCCAACTTCAATCGCGATGGAATAACCCAACAAAAAAACGGCGCGCTGCCAATAAGGCGTTCTCGGCCAGGCAAAGGAAATGGAAATGCCTGCCACCAGATAACCGCAAAAGTGCATCAATAAGTCGTTGAACACCGGCACCATGCTGCCCGGATTTGAACTCAACCCCAGCACCGTATAAATAGCCAACATAACCCAGAATTGAAGATGACACAGTGGTCGCCAAACCTTTAGTATCGATTCCATACCCATCCTTAGCGCAAAATCATCAATGAAATACGGCTTTTGCGAATCATCGCGGTGGTTGTGCTACCGACGATCATATGGCGAATCCGGGAATGCCCGTAAGCACCCATCACCATTAAATCAATGGTTTCCCTTTGTTGGTATTCCACCAGCACAATTTCCGGATCACCGGGGATAATGGCGGCGTGAGTGGTGAAACCGGCATCACGCAATTGTTGCTCTGCTTCTGTCAGCGATGCGCGCAATGTATCGTCTTCATTGCCCACCATGACCAAATGACAGGGCAGGTTGCGCAGCAACGGGCTGGCGGCAATCATGTCGACGCCTTTGCGGGTTGTCGCGCTGCCATCGAAGGCGAGCATAAAATTTTTTGGTGGAATAAAGGTTTGCTGTGCAATCAAAATCGGTTTATGTAATGCCCGTATGACATTTTCCACATGGCTGCCGATATGACCGTGGGCGGATTCTGTATCGGCACCGCGTTTGCCTATGACCAACATCCGGATCTCTGCCTCAATATCTTTTAGTGTGCTGAGCAGATCACCGTGGCGCTGACGGGTTTCTATATTCTGGATGCCTAGCGCCAGGATTCGTTCCCGGGCGGCGGCCAATAAATGTTTGCCTTGTTCCATCGCAATTTTTGCGCGCTTCTCATCCAACAGGGCCAGTTCCTGCAATAAGGCTTCTTGTGCACCAAACCCAATGCTGCCGCTCAGGTTCTTGCGGCCTTCACCATGAGGTTCATCCAGTGCGTGCAAAAGTGTAAGCGGCGCAGCCATCCGCTGGGCAGACCAGGCCGCATAGTCGCAAACGGCTTCGGCATAACGGGAATCGTCGATACAGGCAATAACATTCAAAGACATAATTTTTATCCTTTTCAATGACCCATCAGGCGTTCAATAGCGTCGGGCTCGCTGGCTAGCAAAACGAACCGCTGAGCGGCGCTGGCCACTCAGACCCACGATTTCGACGTCAGTGCCTCGGCTGAAAGCGTTTATAACAAACTTTATCCACGTCAGTGTATTCCTGAAAGGTGCAGGGTGGCTTGCTTCGACAATGGGCATGTCACACAGATACAACGTCAGCGATAAGAGGGTGTGGAGCCGTTATTGGACCTGCGGCAATTGCGCTTCTGCGCTGTACAGATCTTGCGGGGTATTGATATTAAAGAAAGGGTCGTAGGCTGCTGCGGGAAAATCCACATACACAGGCTTAAAATCTTCGATCCATTCCTGCAAACGCGGCGTATCGCCTTTTTGCAGTCGCTGCTCAACCTTGCTCAACATGGACGCGTGCCACAGCGCAAATATCGGATGCACGCGATCCTTGGAGCGTGCGACCACTAATCGCGTATCGCCGCTGGCGGCGAGCAACTGCTGCACCATATCGCGCGGAAAGAAAGGCGTATCGCAGGCAAAGCTGGCCAGCCATTCATTATTCGGGTTGCGTTCGTCCATAAAAGTTAACGCTGCGTGAATACCGGCAAGGGGACCGGGAAAACCTTCAAAAAGATCAGCGATAACCGGCAGCCGGCTGCGCGCAAAACGCAGGCTGTTGCCGTTGGCATTCAGGATGAGTTCGCTGACCTGGGGTTGAGCGCGTTCAATACTGCGTTGCAGAAGCGTTTTTCCACCGAGCGGCAAAAGACATTTATCCCCGCCCCCCATGCGTTTGGCGAGGCCTCCGGCGAGGATCACGCCTGTAATCGATTGTTTATCATCTGTCATGGAAAGCTTCTATTACTGCACCGCGAGGGTGATGAATTGCACGCCATGATTATAGTATGGCTCTGTCATCAAGTGTAGCTGGATAACCATAAGTGTATCGTTATCCATGTGCATCAGATCAATATTTTCACTTTTCTTTCCCTGGCTTCGTATAAAGATTCGCTCCGCTTTTACCAGGCAGACCGGGAGCCTCTATACCTTTTTATGTTGTCAATGCTCCGGATATGCCTATCATCAAAAACTATCTAAACGATACTTATTATTAATTTTTATTAATGTCAGCCAAGCCGTAGGATGAGTTCGTCAACACAACCTGTTCAGCAACTCAGGCAACTCCTATGAAATCATCAATCCAGGCAACCGTAAGGATATGACCATGAGCAAAACAACCTTAACGACCTCTTCAGGCGCCCCCGTAGCCGATGACAACAACAGCATCAGCGCGGGTGAGCGTGGCCCCCTGACTTTTGATAACCACTATTTGTTTGAGAAGCTCGCGCACTTTAACCGTGAGCGGATACCGGAGCGTGTCGTGCATGCCCGAGGCACCGGCGCCTATGGCCAGTTTACGCTGACCAAGAGTTTGAGCGATTACAGCATTGCGGACTTTTTACAGAAGGTCGGCGAGAAAACCGAAGTATTCCTGCGCTTTTCCACCGTAGGCGGTGGCCAGGACTCCAGCGATTACGCCCGTGACCCGCGCGGTTTTGCGGTGAAGTTTTACACCCGCCAGGGCAATTACGACATCGTGGGTAATAACACACCGGTGTTTTTTCTGAATGATCCGATCAAGTTTCCGGATTTTATTCACTCGCAGAAGAAAAACCCGCGTACCAATTTGCCTGATCCGGCGGCGGCCTTTGAGTTCTGGGCCAATCACCCGCAATCGCTGCATCAGATGACCATCCTTATGTCTGATCGCGGTATTCCGGCATCTTACCGCCATATGCATGGCTTTGGCTCGCATACCTTGAGCTTGTGGAATGCCAAAGGGGAGCGTTACTGGGTGAAATGGCATTTCAAAACCAATCAGGGCATCAAAACCCTGACGGATGAAGAGGCGAACAAGTTGCCGCCGTTCGGCGCACAAAAAGATCTGGTGGATGCCATTGATCGCGGCGATTTTCCGAGTTGGACGGTGAAGGTCCAGATCATGCCGGATGCGGATGCCGAGACCTACCACCTCAACCCCTTTGATTTAACCAAGGTGTGGCCTTACAAGGATTACCCTTTGATTGAGATCGGCCAGTTGGAATTGAACCGCAACGTGCAGAGTTACTTTGCCGAAACCGAGCAGGCAGCCTTTGCACCGAGCAACCTTGTGCCGGGTACTGGCGCGTCGCCGGACAAGATGCTACAGGCCCGTTTGCTGGCCTACCAGGACGCACACCGCTACCGCGTGGGGGTAAATGTTAATCAGATCCCGGTAAACGCGCCTCGTTGCCCGGTGAACCATTACCAGCGCGACGGTTTTATGGCCGGTTGCCCGATGAGTAACGGCAGCCAGATTCAAACCAGCGGCGCGAACTATTATCCAAATGATCGGGCAGAGCAGGGTGATCCGGCGCCGAACCCGGCTTATCGTGAGCCACCACTGCAGTTGTCCAAAGGTGCCGTGACAACCTACGACCAATCGGATGTGGATTACTACTCTCAGGCAGGCGATTTATTCCGCTTGATGAGTACCGACCAGAAACGCCAGTTGGTCAACAACATCGCCGGCGGTTTATCCCAGGCTAACGCGTCCATCCAGGAGCGGATGCTGGCCTACCTGAACAAAGCCGACCCGGAATACGCCGCCATGGTAAAAGCCGCGTTAGCTGCCTGATCCCTGTTCTATCGACGAGCCTTTGGGCGCACTTGCAAAAGTGCGCCCCTTTTTTATAGGGGTAGAGCAAATCGCTCTGTGCGGCATCCATTGGAATTTGCCGGATAAGGCGATTACTATGCGGGCTTCATTCCGAGTGAGGCTGTCAAACCATGGATATGAACCTGGAAAATTTACGCCGCGAATACCTCAAGGGCGGATTGCATCGCGATCAATTAGCTGACGATCCAATCGTGCAATTTGAACGGTGGATGACGCAGATCATCGCCACAAATATTCCTGACCCCAACGCTATGACAGTGGCGACGGTCGACGCCGATGGTCAACCCTCCCAGCGTATTGTGTTACTAAAAGGCCTCGACCAACGCGGCTTTGTGTTTTACACGAATTTGCGCAGCCGCAAGGCGCAGGACTTGAAACACAACCCGCGCATCAGTTTGCATTTTCCCTGGCATTGCCTGGAGCGCCAGGTAAAAGTCTGCGGCATCGCCGAGCCGCTGTCTGCGGCGGAATCCTTAAAATATTTTGTCAGCCGTCCGCGCGAAAGTCAGTTGGCGGCCTGGGCCTCACAACAAAGTCGGCCTATTTCTTCCCGCTCCATGCTGTTGCAGCAATTTGAAGCCATGAAAAATAAATTTGGTAAAGGTGAAATTCCCCTGCCGGATTTTTGGGGCGGCTATCGTGTTAAACCGCAGCGAATCGAATTCTGGCAAGGTGGCGTCCATCGTCTGCACGACCGTTTCCAATACACCCGCCAGGCAGACGACAGCTGGTCTATCGAGCGCCTCGAACCTTAATGGTTTACACAAACTCGTAGGTCGGATTAGCCAAAGGCGTAATCCGACACCCAACCACCAAAGAACATCACCATGAAATATATCCACTTCCAACGCCCGGGCGATGCCGACGTTTTACAACTAAGCGACATGCCCACTCCCACGCCGTCAACTGGCGAGGTATTGATTCGCGTTGCCGCTGCCGGTGTCAATCGTCCGGATGTGTTGCAGCGTCGGGGTTTATATCCAGCCCCTGTGGATGCATCACCGGTATTGGGTTTGGAAGTCGCTGGTGAAATAGTCGCTTGCGGCGAGGGTGTGACGCAATGGCGGGTGGGCGACAAGGTCTGCGCGTTAGTAAACGGCGGCGGCTATGCAGAATTTGCCTGTGCACCGCAGACACAATGCCTGCCTATTCCCGCCTCACTGACATTAGTGGAGGCTGCGACCTTGCCGGAAACTTTTTTTACGGTGTGGCATAACCTGTTTCAGCGTGCGCGTTTGGCAGAGGGCGAGACATTATTGGTGCATGGCGGCAGCAGCGGTATAGGTACTACCGCGATTCAATTGGCCGCTGCAAAAGGCATCCAGGTTTTTGCCACGGCGGGCAGCGCGGAAAAATGTGCGGCCTGCGAACAACTGGGCGCACGTAAAGCGATTGACTATCGCGCTGTGGATTTTGTGGATGCGACCAAACAACTCACTCACGGCCGCGGGGTGGATGTGATCCTCGACATGGTTGGGGATGATTATATTCAACGCAATATCAGCGCCGCTGCGCGCGATGGCCGCATCGTGAATATTGCTTTTCTTAACGGCAGCAAGGTCACAGTGGATTTTATGCCGGTGATGCTCAAACGGCTCACGCTCACTGGTTCCACCTTGCGTGCGCAGTCGGCAGCTGTTAAAGAAACTATTGCACAGGAATTACAAACAAACGTGTGGCCCCTGATCGAACAACAAAAAATTAAACCGATTATCGCTGCGCGTTTTCCATTGGCTCAGGCCGCCGCGGCTCATCGGTTGATGGAGTCGAGCCAGCACATCGGCAAGATCGTGTTGTGCAATTAACAATAAATACTGTCTGGACATTTCATCATGACTGCAAGCTCTCGCCGTCCGCTCGACGGCATTCGCGTTATTGAAGTTGGCCAATTACTGGCGGGGCCTTTTGCGGGCTGTATGCTGGCTTATTTCGGTGCAGAAGTTATCAAGATTGAACCGCCCAAAAGCGGCGATCCGATTCGCGGGTGGCGTGTAGTGGAAGATGGCACGTCACTCTGGTGGCGCAGCCTGGGGCGCAATAAAAAAAGTGTGACCCTGGATTTAAAACAGGGAGCCGGGCGCGCCTTGGCAAAACAATTAATCGACGGCGCGGATGTGGTTATTGAAAATTTCCGCCCCGGTGTAATGGAAGAGTGGGGCTTGGGACCTGCCGACTGCAAGCAAACGAATCCCGGCCTGGTGTATGCACGTATCTCCGGCTTCGGGCAGGATGGGCCCTACGCCAATAAACCCGGCTTTGCCTCGGTGTGCGAAGGCATCAGCGGCTTTCGTTATGTTAATGGTTTTCCCGGTGAGGCGCCCGTACGCCCTAATCTAAGTATTGGCGATACTATTGCGGGCATTCATGCAGCCTTGGGTATTGCCCTGGCTTTGCTTGAACGGGAGCGGTCTGAAGAGCACTGCGGGCAGGTGATTGATGTTGCATTATATGAAGCCATGTTCAATCTGATGGAAGCCGTGGTGCCGGAATATGACGGTGCCGGTGTCGTGCGACAAGCCTCCGGTACTACCGTAACCGGCATAGTGCCTACCAACACCTATCGTTGTCGCAACGGTAAATATGTTGTGATTGGTGGTAACGGCGATTCGATCTTTCAACGCCTTATGCAAGTAGCGGGTCACCCGGAGATGGCGAAAGATCCACGCATGGCAAATAATGCGGGTCGCGTTGTTCATGAAAGAATTATCGACCAGGCCCTGGCGGATTGGTGTGCGAGTAAAGACGCGGATGACATTCTCGCCTTGCTGGAACAGGCGCGGGTGCCCGGCGGGCCAATCTATAACGTGGAAGATATGGTTGCTGATCCGCACTTTAATGCACGCGGGCTTTTTGAACAGGTTGAAATCAATGGCAAGCCGCTGAAAATTCCTGCCATACTCCCCAAACTTGAGCGCACACCGGGACGCACTGATTGGCCGGGTGCTGCGGTGGGTAGTCACACCGACCATGTGCTGCGCGAACTGTTGCAACTGGACGAAGAGAAAATCCAGTCGCTGCGTTCCGAGGGTATCATTTAACAGGCGGATTTGACCGGCGTTAACCTGCCGCTGTTGGAAGCGAATGATGATTGAATTAACGCTATTTAATATTAATGATATTACCGTTATCTTCGGTGGATTCTTGTCGTTAGTGCTGGCCGTATTATTGGTGAGCAGACGCCACGAAGGACGGATCAAACAGCGTTACTGGATGCTGCTGGCCACATTTTTTTTGCTCAGCGTGTTCCATGCCATCGATACCCTGATGTACTGGAACATCAACATCCGCACCTTCCTGTCTTCTGTGTCCACTAACTTCTTCTTTCTGTTTGGCTTTGTATTTTTTTTGCAAGGCCCGCTATTGTACTGGTTTACCCGAGCCGCGATTTATCGCAACTTTGCATTAAAGCCCTACGATGCCTTGCATCTGCTACCCGCCTTGCTTTACCCCTTTTATGTGTATGCGATTTACCACCAGTACGACCATGATGCTAAGTTGCGTTATGTTTATGATTGGTCATTGGTGACGTCCGATCCTTATTTTGAAGGCCTGGTGTGGGCGCAGCGCCTGACGGTTTTTTTCTACAGCGCTCTGTGTGTCTCGCAGTTGTACCGCTACGTGCGCCATCTGAAAAGTACTCACTTTTCCCTTAATCAAATAGATTTACAGTGGCTTAAACTGTTGTTGATTGGTTTCTTGTGCGTTAATACCTGGGTTGTCCTCACCTTGCTGGAGTCCCGTTTCACCAACCTCGGCTTTGACAGCCCCATGGGTATTGCGGAAAGTTATATCCGGTTTCTGTATGTAAGTGCGCTGATTGTGTATTTGCTGCAACATTCGAAAGGTTTTGCCGAAATTCAGGTCGAGCATACCATCAGCGATACACCGGTAGTCGAGGAACCCCATCAGCAGTTGCTGGAAAAGTTACTGCACTACATGGACACCCAGCGGCCATATCTGGAGCCTAATATTACGGTCGAACGTCTGGCGCAACGTTTGCAGGTGTCCCCCAAGCTTTTGTCCAGCACCATCAATAGCCAACTGCATAAGAATTTTTTTGAGATGATCGGCTCCTACCGCCTCGAAGCGGCCAAGAAACAATTGGCCGACGCGCAATACCGCGAACTCTCCATCAGCGAGATCATGAAAAACTGTGGTTTTAACAGCAAGTCTGTCTTCAACCAGGCTTTTAAAAAAAGCGTGGGAGTAACTCCGAGCCATTATCGACAACAATATCTCGGTTGACGGTTTCAGCTCAAATGCAACGAGCGAGTAAAAGCAGTCTCCATCTTTGTGATTCCATTATGGTGCGCTACGAGGAAAGGTAATGCACCAAAACAAAAATTGTGTATTGTTGACAGGCTTCTTTTTGGGGCGAATGATGATGCCACCTCTAGCTGAATACACCTTTCTTCTCGCCTTCTGTTTATAACCTCAGGTGTTCCGAGATTAACAGGTAACACATTCCGGCCAATGCCCGCAAAGCGTGCCCTTATTCATTTTCTGCCTTCGGTTACAACGTTGTCGCTTTAACAAACTATTTTTTCATTAAAATTTCTGCCTGCTAAAATATATTTGCATATGTGCTCGCCCGCATGGCGCGAATTCAAGGGATTTAGCACGGCCATCTGCTTTAAGGGTGGTTCCAGATGGGCGCAAGATTCCTGTTGACAACGTTGTCCGTTCGGGAGTAAAACTACAAGAAGTGATTGTGATGACAAAGTTTTCGTTTTCACGAAGCCTTGTTTGTCACCGCCCACTGTTAAGTTGTTTCCAATCGTAGCGGCGGGTAACACTAAGGTCTGACAGAAAGTTTGGGGGCGCCTTGGTCGTATGACTGAGAGCAATATTAAAAAAGTTAGATTTATAGGACCAACTATGGCTATGCAATTTAAAAAAAACCTGCTCAACCTGGCAGTCTGCTCCGCAGTCGCCGGTTTGGCTCCGGCAATGACATTCGCTCAAGAAGCAGAAGTTGTTGATGAAATTGTGGTTATGGGAATGCGCAGCAGTATCGAAAGCGCCCAGGACCTAAAACGAAACGCTGACACCGTTAAAGACGTGATCACCGCCACTGATATCGGTGCACTGCCCGATAAATCAGTAACCGAAGCATTGCAACGTGTGCCCGGTGTGACGATTGAACGCTTTGCCTCTTCTGATGACCCCAAGCACTATGCCGATGAAGGTACTGGCGTATTGGTGCGCGGTCTTGATCGTGTTCGTTCAGAAATTAACGGTCGCGATGCATTCAGTGCGAACCCTTGGGGTGGCCTGAGCTACGAGGATTTTCCCGCAGAATTATTGGGTGCAGTGGAAGTTGTTAAAAACCAGACTGCCGACCTGATCTCTGGCGGTATTGCGGGTACGGTTAACCTGATTACACGCAAGCCATTTGATTCTGACGAACAAATTATTTCATTCAGTGCAAAAGCCAACTATGGCGATTTCCGTGAAGAAGTTACTCCGTCTTTCTCTGCGCTGTTTGCGGATAGCTGGGAGACGAGTGCGGGTAAATTTGGTTTCTTGCTTGCCGGTTCGCATTCCGAATATCAAACTCGTGGTGACGGTGTTGGCTTGGGTAACTTCCAGTCGCGCGGGGTTGATACAACCACCGTTTATGATGAATGGGGTACTGCTCAAGTAGGTATTACGCCTGGCACTTACTCACACCCTTGTGTTCCAAATGCCACTGATTGGCGTAATTGCGATAACCTGGGTTACCCTGATGGTATCCAATATTCTGCTGCTGATGCGCCTTATGAAGGCACAGGGCTTACTGGTCAACCGGAGGGGGTAACTTGGTACACGCCTTCTCAGTATCATATGAGTACCGCTGAGAATGACCGCGAGCGTACCGGTTTTACCACCTCGCTACAGTGGGCTAACACCGATGAAACCATTGTTGCCACTCTGGAACATATCAACTCCAAAGCCTCACTGGAGTATGACGAGCGCCGTGTCGGTCACGCTGCCCAAGGCTTCAAGAGCTTTATGGGGAGTTCGCATGATTGGCTGGATCAACCGGGTGAGGGGCGCCCCAGAACCTTTGATGCCAATAATCACTTGACGTCGGGCGTGGGTGTAAGTAGCAATGCTGAGGTACCGCTCTTTTATATCACTCGTTGGAACTACACCGAAAATACGGTTGAAGACACGTCGTTCAATCTGACCTTAAAGCCTAATGATCGTCTGACAATCGGCCTTGATTATCAGCACATTGATTCTGAAAAATTAGTGCATAACTACAGTTTGTCCGGACAGACACGCGGCGGCGCAGCTGCTTCGGGTACGCTGTTACCCTTCTTCCTCGATTTGCGTGGCGATCTCCCCACTATCGAGTACCTGAACAATACGGATTTTACCGGCTGGATCAATGAAGGCACTCTGGAACCGGAAGTGTTTATCGGTTCGGGCATGCAACAGGAAGAGCTCAATAACGCTAAAGCAGACAGCTTTAAAATTGATGTGGAATATGCCTTGGATGGTGTCGTCACTGCTGTTAAAAGCGGTGTTTACTACTCCGATAAAACACTGACAGTGCGTGATACTGAGTATGCTGGCTGGTCACCCATTTCTACCGCTTGGGTTAATGATCAACGTTCTGCTTCAGCTGCGGTAAACCGTCCTGAACTGTACGAAAGAATTGACTTCTCCGATTACTATAACGGTGAAGTCCTGAAGGGTGATCTACAGAGCTTCCTGTTCCCTCGCGTCGATTTGGTAAGAGACTACGCCCAAACACTGCGCGACGGTTGTGCAGCTGGTTGGTCTACCGTGGGTGATGTTAACGGTAACGCTGCGGACGGGAGCGGCGGCTGTGCCATTCCTTATGAAGATATGGACGGTCGTATCAGTCATTTTGCGCCGTATGATATAAGCGAATCGAATGAGAAGCGCACAGAATTTTACGTGCGTGGTGATTTCGAGTTTGCGGATCTTGCCGTACCTGTTAAAGGTAATGTTGGTCTTCGCTATGTTAACTATAAGTTGGAATCAACCGGTTACACTGTGTTGCCGTCCGAAACCAGTCGCGGTAGTGCGCAAACGGCCGCAGCTCTGCTGGCCGAATACCCGAGCGTTTATAACCTTGCTGGTGGAGAGGCGCAATTAAGTACGGTTGACGGTACAGACTACGATACGGTTTTACCGAGCTTGAACCTGACCTTTGGCATTACTGATGATGTAGTAGTTCGCTTCGGTGTGTCCAAAGGTTTGTATTATCCAAGCCTGGTGGAGACCCGCAACCGGGTGATTCTCGGCATGGATGTCGATCCGCTGCTTCAAGATGAATCTATGCCGCAGGATGATACCAACAACCCTGTTGTTGGTATCGAAAGTGTATCTTTGAATGCTGAGTCTAGTAACCCCTATCTGGAACCGGAAGAGTCAATCAACTTCGATTTGAGCACTGAATGGTACTTTGCTCCAGCGGGTTCAATGAGTGTTGGCTTGTTCCACAAAGAACTGGATAACATCATCCGTAACAGACAATTTGATCTGAGCTTCACTCACGAGGGTGCAGAGAATATTGTTTCTGCCTATGGTCCGGCGAATACCGGTTCAGGTACGATCCGTGGTGTGGAGTTCTCCTACTCGCAGTTCTACGATATGTTGCCAGGTGCCTGGAGTGGTTTAGGCTTGCAGTTTAACTACACCTACATTGACCAAAATGATCTGGAAGATCCCAATGGTGCGATAGCGCCGAGCACTCGCTTTAACGCCGCTGGTGAGCCGATTGTTGATGAGCGCAATACCTTCCGTGTATTTAGCGGTTTGCCGTTACAAGGTTACTCTGACGAAAACCTGAATATTGTGGGTATGTATGAATACAACGATATCTCATTCCGTCTTGCGTACACATGGCGCTCTGAGTACCTGTTGACGTTGCGCGAGTCTGAGGACTTCGCACCTGTTTACGCCGAGGCGTCAGGTATGATGGATGCAAGCTTGTACTACACCATCAATGATAACTGGAAAGTTGGTATCGAAGGCAGCAATTTGCTGGATACTGAAACCAAAACCAGGTATCAGAAGAACCAGGAAGGCATAAAAACTGATGCGTTAAGCTTCACCACTGACCGTCGTTACGCCTTGAGTGTCCGTGCAACTTTCTAATCTGTTATTTTTAATAGAATAGAAATTCGGTAAAAAGCGCGCAGTAGCAATACTGCGCGCTTTTTTGTCATAATCGCCACAGATAAATAGTTCGCTGAGTGGAAGCAGGCTATGCAAAAAAATCCCCTGAACTCCATCTGTATTGTCGGTGGCGGCACTGCCGGTTGGATGGCTGCCAGTTTGCTGTCTTCTGCCTTACAGGGTAGTAAGATAAAAATCACCCTGATCGAATCGCCGGATATTGCCACCATAGGTGTCGGTGAATCCACGGTGCCTTCGATCATGGATTTTCTCTACACCTGTCAAATTAACATCAGGGAGTTTGTTGAGGCGACGTCGGCAACCTTTAAGCTGGGTATTCGCTTTGATGATTGGCTAAAACCGGGTGAGCAATTTTTTCACCCATTTGGTCGTGTCGGGCAGGATGTTAATGGCTTTGAGTTTTATCAGCTGTGGTTAAAAAATGTAATGGGTGGAAAATCCACCTGTTGGCTTGACCATTCTCCTTGCGCGATCATGGCAGAAAACCAGCGTTTCATGCTGCGCCAGTCCCCGCAGAAAAATTGGGTATTGAACAGCTACAGTCATGCCTTACATTTGGATGCGCTGTTAGCTGCTCGTTATCTGCGTGATTTTTCGCAAAAGCGCGGTATAGAAAGAGTGGAAGCAACTGTTAATAAGGTTGTGATGGATGAGCGACAATTTATTCACTCACTTGAATTGGATAATGGGCAAACTGTTGTCAGTGATTTTTTTATTGATTGTACCGGCTTCAAGGGACTATTAATTGAAGGTGCCCTTAACATCGGCTATGAAGAGTGGACGCATTATCTACCTTGTGACCGCGCCGTTGCCGTGCAAACAGAAAATGCGAGTGGCTTGCATCCGTTTACTATAGCGACTGCCCGCGAGGCAGGTTGGACCTGGAAAATTCCATTGCAGCATCGCACAGGCAATGGTTACGTGTTTTCAAGCCAATACTGCACGGATGACCAAGCGATTGATACTTTGTGTAAAGTGGTCGCAGGGAAACTACTTGGTGAGCCGCGAGTCATTCCATTTACCACCGGGCGGCGCAACAAAATATGGCACAACAACTGTTTGGCCTTGGGGCTTGCATCGGGTTTTCTTGAGCCGTTGGAATCTACCGCCATTCATCTGGTGCATAAAACGCTGGTTCACTTTATTCGACATTTTCCCGATCGGGATTTTGAATCCTATACAGAACAGGCGTTCAATCAAAAAATTAATACAGATTATCAGGAAATTCGCGATTTTATTATTTTGCACTATTGCACCAGTGGGCGTGATGACACTGAATTTTGGCGTTGGTGTCAGACTATGCCGGTACCCGATTCCTTACGTGAAAAAATCAGTTTATTCCGCGAGCGCGGTCAGATAGAACATGTTCCCGGTCAGCTTTTTACTATTGATAGTTGGTGTTCTATTCTGGAGGGAATGAAGGTGCGCCCAAAGAAATATCACCCCTTGATTGATGCATTTAATGAGCAATATTTAGCTGCGTTGATGCAAGAGAGTTCGCGTAACGTCCGTGAAACCGTTATAAATATGCCAAGGCATGACGATTTTATCCGGCAGCACTGCGCCGTAAAACTCCGGTGAGGAAAAATGGCTATGACGGCATATAAACGAATTCCAGAATACCAACAGCTTGATGCTACCCAGTTTTTTGAGCAGATCGCCCCTGAGCAAAAACCGGTGGTGATTCGTGGATTTGCCAAAAATTGGCCACTAGTAGCGGCAGCGCAAAAAACACCGCAGGATTTTGCCGCCTACCTCATGCGCTTTTACACAGGTAAAAAAGCCCGCATTTTTGTTGCGCCACCCGCCGCCAACAAGCGCTTTTATTATAACGATGACATGACCGATGTGAATTACCTTAGCGGTGAGGAGCGCGTGGATTTATTTTTGGGAAGACTGTTGGAGTTGATAGACAGGGAAGTATATCCCGCCATTTCCATACAAAATTCCTTGCCCAAAGAATTGTTGCCAGGCTTGGTCGACGAGAACCCATCCAGCTTTTTCCCTGAGGTGGAGCCGCGCCTGTGGATAGGCAATGAAGGTATCGTCAGCGCCCACTATGATGGTTCTGACAATATTGCTTGCGTTGTCGCTGGACGTAGGCGCTTTGTGTTGTTTCCGCCGGAGCAGGTCGGCAATTTATATCCGGGCCCGCTGAATTTTACTCCTGCTGGTGCACCTACCAGTATGGTCAATTTGAACGAGCCGGACTTTGATCGTTATCCTAGGTTCAAAACCGCACTGGCTAATGCCTACTTTGCAGAACTTGATCCAGGGGATGCGATTTTTATCCCCATGCTGTGGTGGCATCATGTAGAGTCACTTGAAAAAGTTAATGCGTTGATGAACTACTGGTGGAACGGTTCTTCTGCCAAAGGCTCAACACCACCAAGCCCCATTGATAGTTTACATATCGCCCTTCTAGCTATGCGTGATTTGACTCCTAAACAGCGCAACGCATGGCGCAGCATGTTTGATCATTATTTATTTAGGCAAGGTGTTGATCCGGCTTCCTATATTCCTGAGCACCAGCAGCATGTCCTGGGAAAAGTGTCTCCAGAGTATGTCAGAGCTATCAAAGATAACTTTATTGAAAAGTTAAAAAAATAGTGGCTGTGTTGAGTGCCCAATCGCGAGTTTCAGAATATGACAAGTGAAAACCAGAAGCCTAAAAAAATCCTGATTGTTGGTGGTGGCACCGCAGGTTGGATGGCTGCAAATTTATTGGTTTCCCGTTGGAAGGATGTAGAAATCTATCTATTGGAATCCACAGATATCGGCATTATTGGTGTGGGCGAGGGGTCTACACCGCATCTAAAATTCTTCTTCGATGCAGCAGACATTTCTGAGTCGGAGTGGATGCCTCGTTGTAATGCCACTTATAAAAATGGAATTTCGTTTGTTAATTGGTCGTCTGTCCCCGGGTTTGAATCCTATTTCCATCCGTTTCCAGCGCAAACGGATGATATTTTCACTGTCCCGGTGTTCTTCAATAATATTAAAGCGCGGATGCAGGGCAGTAACGCGAATGTACATCCAGACCACTTTTTTTTGGAAACTTATCTTACAAGAGAAAATCTTGGCCCTATTCCTGCGGAAACCTTCCCGTTCGGAGTGGCCTATGGTTATCACTTTGACTCTACGCTCTTGGGGCAGTTTCTCGCCGAGAAGGCTATTAGCCGAGGCGTTAAAAGGATTTTTGGCACATTAACTAAGGTGGTACATGATTCGGATGGCGCATTAACCGCAGTTAGATTGGATGATGACAGCCTTTTGGAGGCGGATTTTTTTATTGATTGCTCCGGATTCAAGTCGTTGCTCCTGCAGGGTTCGTTGAAAGCCAGCTTTAAAAGCTTTAAAGAAAATTTATTTAACAACGCGGCTGTTGTGATGCCGAGTGTGATGTCGGAAGTCATACCGCCAGAGACAAGAGCAACAGCGCTGTCCAGCGGTTGGGCATGGAAAATTCCGCTTACCAATCGTTACGGTAATGGCTATGTTTATAGCGCCGACTACATCACACCAGACCAGGCTGAAATAGAACTAAGGCAACACCTGGGATTACTTGACAGTGATGTTGCTGCCAGGCATCTCCAGATGAACGTCGGTCGCGTTGAAAAGCACTGGATGAAAAATTGCGTGGCTGTAGGTTTGTCCCAAGGGTTTATTGAACCATTAGAAGCCACTGCATTGGCGTTGTCTTTTGATACTATTTCACGGTTTATGACGTATTACGAGAATGGGTTATATACCAATAAATTTCAGGACGAGTTTAATAAGGAAATTAACGCGAAGTTCGATGGTGTCAGAGACTATATTGTCTGCCATTACAAGGTTAATCAAAGGCAAGATACCGACTATTGGCGGGATAACGCGACCAATACTAACTTATCGCAAAGCCTGAATAGAATATTGCACTTCTGGAGCAATAGTAAAGATTTTGCAAAGGACATGTATATGAATAATCTGGTGCTGAGTTATCAGCCAAAGTCGTGGGCCTGCTTGTTGGCTGGTTATGGCGTTCTCCCTCCATTGAGGGTTGGCGAGGAAAGTGCGTGCTACAAGTCCTCACAGGATATGGATCAACTCGCCGATTTTATTCGCCGGTGTGGACTGAACTTTAGAAAGCATAACGAGCTACTTATTTAATCAGGTAATTGATTAGAGGTATCTGATATCTACTGATTCAAATCATAATTGATCAAGGTTCATTTGAACGGAACCTTGACTCAACCGTATTGGTTTACTCCCTGTGTAATTCTCCCTTATCTAGCATCTATCTCATAGCCAGAAATGAATGCTAAATCATCTTTTACAAATTAAGTCCGACAACGGATTCAGCTGTTCTGAAGAGCGGTTATGCATTGTTTATATGTTCGGCAAGCGAAAAGTACGACTTTCGGAAAACCAAGTACGACTTTCGGATGTCTGTAGAACCCCCAAAAAGCCAGTGGTAGATTCAAAAGCGCCCTCAGATGCCAGCCCATGCTCCGTTTTTTATGGGTTGGCTTTTGAGCGTCGGTATGAGGAGGTTTGTCTCTTCTATCAATTCAACGATAAGGCGTAGCTATAAGGGGTTGGATATGTTGCACCACAAAAATCAAGATAGGGCGGCAACGAAAAGCATGAGGTTTAAAAAATCTATGCTGGCAATGTCGATCATGGCATTAAGCACTCCGTCATTCTCACAAGTAGCCAATGAGGGTGTAGGGCTGGAAGAAATTGTTGTTCTTGGGATGAAAACCAGTCTCGAGAATGCGCAGGACATTAAACGGGAAGCGGCGACGGTCAAGGATGTGATTACCGCGTCCGATATCGGTGCATTACCCGATAAGAGTGTGACGGAGGCGTTGCAGCGGGTGCCGGGCGTTACGATTGAGCGGTTTGCGTCCTCGACGGACCCGAATCATTTTGCTGCGGAAGGCCGTGGGGTCGTTGTGCGCGGCCTGGACAAGGTCAGAAGCGAATTTAATGGACGTGATTCCTTCAGTGCCAATACCAGTGGTGGTTTGAATTTTGAGGATATTCCGCCGGAGTTGTTGGGTTCGGTGGAGGTGGTAAAAAATCAGACGGCAGATTTGATTGCGGGTGGTATTTCAGGAACGGTTAACCTGATTACGCGCAAGCCGTTTGATTCTACTGAGCGCATTGTTTCGTTCACGGCTAAAGCTAGCTACGGCGATATGGTGGATGATATTGCGCCGGCGTTTTCCGGCCTGTTCAGTGATTCGTGGGAGACCGCTGCAGGGGAGTTTGGCTTTTTGCTCAGTGTGTCCGAGTCGGAGTTCACTGCCCACGGTGACGGTGTGGCGGTAGAAAATTTCTACGAACGCAGTGCAACCCAAACCGAGTTTCCCGCTTATGGTTCTACCGAGTTTGTCTGGATTGACCCGGCTGACAGTACGAATCGGATAACCTACCGACCGGGTGAAACACTGTATATGCCGCACGGTGCGCAGATCAATACCTCGGAGTCCGAGCGGGATCGCACGGGTGTCGCAACCTCATTGCAGTGGCGCAATCCGTCGGAAACTGTGTTGGCGACGGCGGAATTTATTCGTTCGGATTCTTCGGAAACCTGGCGCGAGCGCGTGGTGTATCCCGGTATTCAGGGGTTCAATGCTAACGTCAATGGTGCGAAATTATTGGATCTGGACCCTGCAACGCCGGGTATCCAGTCAGATGCTGTATTTGATAGCCGAGGTTATTTTGTCAGTGGGAGTATGACGTTTGACGATCCATTTATTGCATCGACGCGCAGCCATCAGGTGGACAATGTTATCGAGGATTTGAGTTTGCATCTGACATTGACGCCGACAGATAATCTCAAGATAGATCTCGATGCCCAGCGCGTCGACACCACCGCCGATGTGGTAAACAACACCATCAGTAATGCCTTCAGAAACAGCCACCTGTATCTGGATGTGAGTGGCGATATTCCCCAAGCCCAATTCCTGCAAGACACCACCGCACTTGACCCTGCTGCGCCGGATCGTTATTACCAGGCGTCCATTATGGATACCGAAATTGCGGCAAAGGGCGATCTCGAATCCTTTTCGGCGGATGTGGAATATTCTATTGAGCGGGGCTGGTTTAAGGCGGCTTCAGCGGGGCTCTATTATTCTGAACGGGAACAAACCATTCGCGATGATGATTACGCGAATTGGGGTGGCGTGTCGGCAACCTGGGCCGCGGCGGGTTTGCAATCCGGCCTGGTGGATCGTCCTGAGCTTTATGAAGCGCACACCTTTGGTGGTGATTTCTTTGACGGTGATGGTTTGCAGGGAGACAACCGGACATTTCTGTTTCCACGCATGGAAAACACGTTTGACGTCGTGGCGTATGACGAATACCTGGTCGGCAAGGGCATCAGTAATATTGATCGGGTAAACCGTCGCAACCGGGATTTTAATGGCGATGGTATTCCTGATACCGATGCCGACGGTTACTTGCCTTACGAAAAAACCATCACCGGCGAAGAGCGTCAGGAAGCTTATTTGCGCGTTGATTTTGCAAATGAAGAACTGGCCATGCCCATTAAAGGTAATGTCGGTATGCGCTACGTTCGTTATGAGGTCGAGGCGACTGGCTCATCGCGCTTTCTGGAGGTGGTACCGGAAGCCAATGAAAATTTTTATCCCTTCTATGCCGCCGGTTATCCGGAGTTAGCCGCCTTTTTTGATAACACCGGCTCGCTCGACGAAACAAAAAACGCAGAACCTTATTCAACCGTGCTACCCAGTTTTAACATCAGCCTGGGCGTTACGGATGACTTTATTGTGCGTTTGGCGGCGTCCAAGGCATTGTATTTCCCGCAAATGCGCGAGCTTCGTAACACGGGAACTTATCGCGGCTCGTTTAGTGAATTATGGCTATATGACGACCTGGAAAAAACCACGGCTTCATGGGCCTGCGATACCTGGAGCGAACCCGGTGTCACACGCTGTAATGAGCCCGTCGGTATTACCGGTGTCGGGGTTGCCGGTTTCCGGGGCAATCCGGAACTGGAACCGGAAAAGGCAACGCAGTTTGACCTCACCGGGGAGTGGTATTTTGCAGACGTCGGTTCGTTAACGCTAAGCCTTTTCTATAAAGAAATTGAGGACTTGATTCGCGAGCAGAACTTTCAGGAAACGATTGTGAATCCCAATTCCGGCCTGGAATTGGAGATGAGCGTTCGTCGTCCGGTGAATGAAGGCGAAGGAGAGATTAAAGGGTTTGAGATCGCCTATCAGCAATTCTATGATTTCCTGCCCGGCGCCTGGAGCGGGTTAGGTTTGCAGTTGAATTACACCTACATTGATCAAAAGGATTTGAATGATGAACGTGGTGATCTCGGTGCGCCTAACGACTTATCCGCCTATGGCGATACACGCAATTCATTCCGCAACTTTACTGGTTTAAGTTTGCCCGGCTTATCGGAAGAAACCTTCAACATTGTCGGCATGTATGAGTACAACAATATTTCTGCGCGTGTGGCCTATAACTGGCGTTCGGAATATTTGCTGGCTCGACGTGACGCCAACTCGTTCTCAGCGATTTATGCCGATGCAACCGGCTTTATGGATGCATCCATCTGGTATGCCATCAACGAGAATATCAAGGTGGGGGTTGAAGCGGCAAACTTGACGGGCGAAGTGGTATCAACCACTACGCAGTTGAATCAGGCCGGTGTGAAGACAGAGAAATCCAACTTCCTCACCGACACACGCTATGCCCTTTCATTGCGAGCAACCTTCTAGCGGGCTCGGGACTGTTATCGATCAAAGGTGGCCATCTTTGACCGATAACGTCCTGGTTATTCACGTTACTTCGGAAAAAAAATACTATGGCTGAAAATACTGCCAGAAGCGCTGCCATCCGCAATGTTCTTATCGTCGGTGGGGGTACAGCCGGGTGGATGACGGCGGCGGCGTTATCAAATGTCTTCAGCAAAACGCAGTGTCGCATTCGCCTGATTGAATCGGATCACATCGGAACAGTTGGTGTTGGTGAGGCGACCATTCCCGTGGTGTTGAAGTTTAACCAGATGTTAGGTATTGATGAAGATGATTTTCTGCGCAGCACCCAGGGCACCTTCAAGTTGGGTATTCAATTTGTTAACTGGGGTAGTTTGGGCAATCACTATATTCACCCCTTTGGTTCCTACGGTACGCCGATGGGAAATTTGTCGTTTTATCACTATTGGTTGAAGTATCACCGCCAGGGGAAATCAAAAGATATCGGTGAATTTTCCATCGCTGTGCAAGCCGCCCTGAACGGAAAATTTATGCGACCGGCCAATATGCCTAATTCGCCATTAGCGCAAATTGCCTACGCCTACCATTTTGATGCGGGTCTGTACGCGAAATACCTGCGCAATTTTTCCGAACAAAAAGGTGTGGAACGTATCGAGGGTGAGATTATTGATGTTGCCATTCGCCCTGACGATGGATTCATTGAATCCGTTACGTTAAAAGATGGTGAGAAATATAGCGCTGACCTGTATATCGATTGCACCGGTTTCCGCGGCTTATTGATTGAGCGGGCGTTGAATACTGGCTTTATCGATTGGAGTCACTATTTGCCCTGCGACCGTGCCGTTACTGTCCCCAGTAGCAATATAGGTCCGCCAGATTCCTATACACGTTCAACAGCACACACCGCAGGTTGGCAGTGGCGGATCCCCCTGCAGCATCGAACCGGCAATGGTCATGTTTATTCCAGCAAATACATGAGTGATGAGCAAGCCAGGGAGATATTGTTGAACCATACTGAGGGAAAGGCGCTGGCTGATCCGCGCATTATCCATTTCAGAACCGGTATTCGGAAAAAATTCTGGAATAAAAACTGTGTGGCTATCGGTTTATCCAGCGGGTTTCTGGAGCCATTGGAATCAACCAGCATTCACCTTATCCAATCCAGTATTGCCAAGTTGCTGGCACTATTCCCTACAACTGATTTCCCCCAACCGGTTATTGATAAATATAACCAGATTCTCAGCGCCGAATTTGTCGGGGTGAGGGATTTTATTATCCTTCATTACAAAGCCACCCAGCGCACGGATTCAGCCTTCTGGAACTACTGTCGCCATATGGATATTCCCGAGAATCTCCACAATAAAATTGCACTTTATCAATCCAGCGGAAGACTTTTTCGCGATAACAGTGAGCTCTTCGATGAGATCAGTTTAATCGCGGTCATGCACGGCCAAGGAATTCGCGCCAGCCAGTATCATCCCATGGTTGACGATATCAACGACGAAGAATTTGATCGTTTAATGAAGGAAATAAAGTCTGTGATAGATCGCTCGGCTCAAGCCATGCCTCGCCACAGTGATTTCATTGCCAGGCATTGTGCGGCGCAAGTGTAATAAACATCAATAAAAAGGTTAATCATGTCTATCGAGTCAAATCCACCTCGTTACCAGGCATTGGATGCATTGCGTGGGCTTACTATTGCGCTGATGATCCTGGTGAACACTCCAGGTTCCTGGGCGTACATCTACGCACCATTCCAACATGCAGATTGGCATGGCTGCACACCGACGGATCTGGTATTCCCTTTCTTTTTATGTGTTGTCGGCGCGGCAATGTATTTTTCGTTTCGGCCGTCAGGTTTCTCCTGGTCCTGGCCCTTGGGCGTAAAAATTTTACGTCGGTTTGCCATTATCTTCAGCCTGGGGATTTTCCTTAATGCGTTTCCATTTAATGAACCGGTAGCGCAGTGGCGTATTCCAGGTGTGTTGCAACGCATTGCCTTGGCCTATCTGTTAGCGGCTGCTGTTGTGTTGAGTTTTCGCCGTTTTGGGATCATTGTCATCAGTCTTGTTGTGTTGCTGGGCTATTGGTTGGTGCTCTGGCTGTATGGCGGGGATCAAGCTTATGGACTGGAAACCAACCTGGTGCGGCAGATTGACTTGCTTGTTCTGGGTGAAAATCATCTCTGGCTTGGCAAAGCCATTCCCTTTGATCCGGAAGGGTTGCTCAGTACTTTCCCTGCCGTCGTCAATGTATTGATTGGCTTTGAGATTGCACGTTTGATTACCCGGCAGCACAGTAAAACCAGGGCGCTGATAACTATAGGTGTGGGTGGGGTAACGGCTATTCTCCTCGGCCTGCTCTGGAATCTGGTTATGCCCATTAACAAGTCGCTGTGGACCAGCTCATTTGTTATCTATTCGGGGGGTTACTTTGCTCTTACGCTGGCGTTGTTTATCTGGTTAATTGATCTTCGTGGTTATCGGGCACTGGCGCAGCCGTTGATTATTTATGGCACCAATCCTTTGTTTATTTATGTGCTATCCATCCTGTGGGTGAAAATCTATTACTTCATTCCGTGGGGGGAGGGCGGCAATTTTTATGAAGGACTATTCTCCATGCTAAATCAATGGATCAGTCCTCTGAATGCCTCGCTGGTGTTTGCCATCATTCATGTCATCTTGTTCTGGTTTGTCAGCGTCATACTGTTCAAACGACATATTTTTATAAAAGTATAAGGCGGATCGTGTGGCGTAGCCTCGACTTGGAAAATGTGAAGCAGTCGAGGTTGACCTTGCTGTATGAATCAACCATTTATGTAGCTTGTCGCTCCCCGTAACCAGTAGCGCTTTTATATCAAAAAGTGGGACACCGGTTTACGGTTTTAATGTTGCGACCATTGGGCTGATGAATAGGCCGTTGGTCGGTCATTACACACATAAGCCGTTCGACTTTTAGTAATGCCGGTACGAATTTGCGCGCGTTGTTGCAGCGGCATTTTGTGAATGTTAGCTTGCTCCTGCAGTCGTTCAGCGATGCAAATTCAGATGTGCCATTACGGATTCTGTTAACAACGTTAACAATAAAAAATTGGAGATAAATCCTATGAAAATTTTTCGGCAGAAAAATCGGTTCATTCCCCAGGCGAAGTCATTGGTTTATGGTGTGTTGGGGGCAGTTGCTCTGGGTTCAGTGGCTCAGGTGGCCAATGCGCAAACCAAAGTGGTGGGTTATATTCCCTCTTACAAAAATATGACGGCGGTGGTCGATAATACAGACCTCAGCAAATTAACCCACATCAACATCTCGTTTCTGAATCCTAATGCCAGCGGGGCCGTGATGAGTGGTGGCGATCCGGTGTGTATGGCGGGTGCCTTTGGCGGTAACGCGGCGGGCTCCGAATTAAGTTACGTGGTGCAAAAAGCGCATCAAGCGGGTGTAAAAGTATTAGTGTCGGTCGCGGGTGGCGTTATCCCGCCATGTTCCGGTAATTGGGCAACATTATTGCAACCCGGTAACCGAACGGCGTTGGTGAATAATCTGTTGCAGTTTGTGAATTATTTCAACCTGGACGGCCTGGATATCGATATTGAAGGCGCGCTGCTGACCAACATTGATAACGCCGGTAATTACACGCCTTTTATCCAGGCGCTCAGAAACGGTTTACCTTCCGGTAAATTGTTGACCTCAGCCACCGCATCCTATGTCGGCGGCATGGTGCCCACGTCATCCTTACCTTATTTTGATTTCGTTAACATCATGTCTTACGACGCGATTGGTCCGAGTTGGGGAACGCCGGGTATCGAGCATTCTTCTTACAGCCAGGCGGTTTCGCATATCAACACCTGGAAAGCGCGCGGACTCACTAAAGACAAGCTGGTTCTGGGTGTACCTTTTTATGGTTATGGTTTCGGCAGTTATAACGCTGATTACAGCTTCGCCCAGATTGTCAGCCAATTCGGTGCAGCGGCGGCGCAGAGTGATGTGATCGGTAGCGTGTGCGCCGGCTGCAGTTACATAACCTACAACGGCATCCCAACCATTCGCAGCAAAACCCAGCTGGCGCTGCAGGAAGGTTCGGGGGTGATGATCTGGGAACTGTCGCAAGACGCGGCAGGGACTAACAGTTTGTTGTCGGCTATTGATAACGAAATCGGGCAGGGTGGTTCATCCAGTTCAAGTTCCAGCTCAAGCAGTTCATCCAGCTCCAGCTTCAGCGGGCAACAATGTAACTGGTGGGGCACGATTTATCCGATCTGCACCCACATCACCACCGGGTGGGGCTGGCAAAACAATGCAGACTGTGTCGGCATCAATACCTGCGCAACCCTGTCTCCGCCTTATGGTGTGATGGGTGGCTCATCCAGTTCCAGTTCTTCAAGCGCGGGCTTTAGTCAAACGATTCAGGCGGAGTCCTACTCCAACATGAGCGGTGTACAACTGGAGCCCACCACCGACGCTGGTGGTGGCCAGAATGTAGGCTGGATCGATGCCAATGATTGGCTGGCTTACGCCAATATCAATATTCCCACTCCTGGCACATATCGTGTTGAATATCGTGTGGCCAGCATCAGCGGTTCGTTGTTATCGCTGGATTTGAACGGCGGGCAAATCCAATTAGGTCAGGTCGCTATTCCGGCTACCGGCGGTTGGCAGAGCTGGACGACCGTGTCGCATAACGTTCAGCTGTCTGCGGGTACTTTCAGTGTTGGTGTCTACGCCCAACAGGGGGGATGGAACCTTAACTGGTTGCGCATTACTCGTTTATAAGTGCAGCGGATGATCGAGCTGATCGATCATTTACGCTGTGTCACCTGTTGTATAGTCGTCCCCTTGCCCGACCACGCCGGTCGGGCTTTTTTATTTTTATGCCCTGTTTATTTTCACCCCGTGATTTCAACTTTCACGCATGGCAGACTAAAATGGCCCGGTCACTTTTTCGCAAGATCTTTTTACACAGGACGCTTCTCATGCAAGTTCAAACCGGTATCTATCGCCATTACAAAGGTAAGGAATATCAGGTTTTCCAGGTGGCCACCCACAGCGAAACGCTTGAACAGTTTGTCGTTTATCGCTGCTTATACGGGGATTATTCCTGGTGGGTGCGCCCATTAGGTATGTTTACCGAAACCGTTACGATTGCGGGTGAAACCTTGCCACGCTTTCAATTGATTAAAGCGCTTGAAAGTGAACTGGCCTTACCGATGCAGGAGAAAACGTGAACGAGCAAGCAGAGCGGGATGCCGCCTGGATGCGCTATGCGATGGACCTGGCTGCACAGGGGGAAGCAGCGGGTGAAGTGCCCGTGGGCGCCGTCATCGTAAAAGATAACCAGGTGATAGGCGAAGGTTGGAATCAACCCATCAGCAGCCAGGATCCGACTGCTCATGCCGAAGTGGTCGCCATTCGCATGGCGGCGCGAGAGCTCAATAATTATCGCTTACCTGGTTGTACGCTTTACGTCACCCTCGAGCCCTGCACCATGTGTGTGGGTGCTATGGTTCATGCGCGCATTGAGCGGTTGGTTTTTGGTACGGCCGAACCCAAGGCGGGAGCGATTCAAAGTCAATCACGGTTACTGGACAGCCATTGGTTTAACCATCGGGTGAATTATCAGGGCGCGGTACTGGCGACGGAATGTCAACATCAGTTGAGTTATTTTTTTCAGCAGCGGCGACTACAGTTAAAAGCACAGCGGCAGGAAAATAAAGCGCAGGTTGATGAGGGTGATGAAGCCTCATAAATTTTTGACAGCTTTCCAGTAAAGCTATATTGCGGCGGGACATTCAGGCAACGAAAGTGCTACACACTTTCGTTGCCCTAATAAGATTAAATGGCTTTCGCTTGTGCTACCGCGTTACCAATATAATTTGCCGGTGTCAGTTCGCGTATTGCCTGTTTTGCGTCTTCCGGGATATTCAAGGTTTCCACAAAATTAGCCAGCACGTCTCGGGTAATAGCCTGGCCGCGTGTCAATGCTTTCAATTTTTCGTAAGGTTCTTCCACATTGTAGCGACGCATAATGGTTTGAATGGGCTCAGCAAGCACTTCCCAACTGTTATTCAAATCTTCTGCTAAACGCGCACGATTGATTTCGAGTTTACCAATACCCTTCAAGGTTGATCCATAAGCGATCATGCCGTAACCGAAACCGACCCCCATATTGCGCAAGACGGTTGAATCCGTAAGGTCGCGCTGCCAGCGGGAGATCGGCAATTTCTGCGCGAGGTGTGTAAAGATCGCGTTGGCGATACCGAGGTTGCCTTCAGAGTTTTCAAAATCAATCGGGTTGACTTTATGCGGCATGGTGGATGAACCCACTTCACCGGCAACGGTTTTTTGTTTGAAGTAGCCGAGGGAGATATAACCCCAGATATCGCGATCAAAATCAATCAGGATGGTGTTGAAGCGCACAATGCCATCGAATAATTCAGCGATGTAGTCGTGAGGTTCAATTTGCGTCGTGTAAGGATTCCAGGTTAAGCCGAGGCTCTCTACAAACAGCTTGGCATTGGTTTGCCAATCTACATCCGGATAGGCAGACAAATGTGCATTGTAATTACCCACGGCGCCGTTGATCTTGCCGAGCAATTCGACCTTTTCAATCTGAGCCAGTTGACGGCGCAGGCGTGCGGCCACGTTGGCCATTTCTTTGCCCACGGTGGTGGGTGATGCGGTCTGGCCATGGGTGCGGGAGAGCATGGGATCGGCGGCATAATCGTGGGCAAGCTTAACAATCGCGTCGATAATCGCCTGCGCGTCCTTTACAAAAACCTCGCGGCCGGCTTTTAACATCAGCGCGTGGGACAAATTATTAATGTCTTCGCTGGTGCAGGCAAAGTGTACAAATTCCAGCACCGCTTCCAGTTCTTTGTTGCCCGCAAACTGTTTCTTCAGAAAATACTCCACGGCCTTAACATCGTGGTTGGTGGTGCGTTCAATATCTTTGATGCTTTGGGCGTGTTGTTCATTGAATTGAGTGATGATGGCATCCAGCTGAGCGTTGGTAGCATCACTGAATGCAGGGACTTCTGGAATACCGGCATGGCGACCGAGTTGTTGCAGCCAGCGCACCTCCACTTCCACCCGGCAGCGAATCAGCCCGAATTCACTGAAGATGCTGCGTAGGGCAAGGGTTTTGCTGCCGTAGCGGCCATCGACAGGGGATACAGCGTTGAGCGGGGAGAGGGTGACGAATGCGGTTTCCATGGGCGGAGGTCTCTTTCTGCGATCAGGTTAAAAGGCCGCCATGATACCCAAAAACCGGGTTTTTTTCAGAGGTTTGTCGCAGCCTAGGCCGCTAATGGAAAGCCCGCTAATGGAGGGGAATCGAGCGCAACAGCGTGTCTGCCGCGTCGGCGATTTTCTTGCGATGTACCAGAAGTTGCCAGCGATTGCCCCCCAGTTGTCGCCAGAGGGTGGCCGCGCGAATGCCAGCCAGCAGCAAGGCGCGCACCTGATGGGCCACACGTTGCTGCTGCAAATAGTTGTAATCCCCGGTGACCTGGATGCGAAAACGAAAGGTGCTGATGGTTTCGGAATATAGCCCACCGATATTGGCGATGACGTTATCGTGGGTTGTCGAGAAGTGTTCCGCCTGTTGTGCCGCCTGTTTCAGCCGGCTGCCGATGACGCCCAGCATATCCTTGCGGCCACTCAATTTTTTCTGCAGGTGTAATATCCCCAGGCTGTAACGCAGGGCATCGGCATGCGCGTGTGGGCGCTGCTTTCCGACGCTGGCCTGTTGCAATACATCGCGTAGGATCGTCAGGCCAAAATGCAGATTGGCAATATTGCCGCCATATACCGCCAGTGTGTCCGCCGGGTTAAGCTCGAACAGGCTTTCGATACTGACTTTATAGCTATCGGTGGGGACATAGCCGGTCTTTGCTAATTGTTCGACGAGCCCGGTCGCCTGGAAGAGTCCGGCGAGGGCGATGCTGAGGTCAGTCCAGTTCTTACTCACAAAAAATCATTCCACTCACAAGGGGGCAGTATTGCCGATTCACTACACGTTATCCGTTGCTTCGATGACTGCGCCACCCAGGCATACATCCCCCATATAAAATACGGCGGACTGGCCGGGTGTGATCGCGCGTTGCGCCTCATCAAACACCACGGTCAGCTTGCCATCCTGTTCCACGGTGACAATGCAATCCTGGTCAGCCTGACGATAGCGGACTTTGGCGGTGCAACGAAATTGATGTGAGGGCGGCTCGCCATTAATCCAATGGGCTTGTTGTGCGGTCAGGCGGTTGTTGAACAATAAGGGGTGGTCAGTGCCTTGGGCGACCAGCAGGACATTGCGCTGCAGATCTTTGCCCACCACAAACCAGGGCGCCTCGCTCGCGCCCCTGACACCGCCGATCCCCAAGCCTTGCCGCTGGCCAATAGTGTGATACATCAGGCCACTGTGTTCTCCAATCACCACGCCATCGGGTGTTTCAATGGCGCCCGGCTGGGCAGGGAGGTATTGCTGTAGAAAGTCCTTAAAGCGGCGTTCGCCGATAAAGCAGATGCCGGTGCTGTCTTTCTTGTCGTGGGTTACCAGGCCGTGTTGCTCCGCCAGACGCCGGACCTCCGGTTTCTCTAGCTCACCAACCGGAAACAGCGAGCGGGAAAACTCCGCTTCGCCCACCGCATGCAGGAAGTAGCTTTGGTCTTTGTTCGGATCCAGCCCTTTTAACAGGTAGGTGCGGCCATCGCGATCGGAACGGCGAGTATAGTGGCCTGTAGCAATCAGCTCGCCGCCAAGCATCTGCGCATATTCCAGGAAGACCTTGAACTTGATTTCGCGGTTGCACAGGATGTCGGGATTGGGTGTGCGCCCGGCTTTGTACTCCGCGAGGAAATGCTCAAACACATTGTCCCAATACTCCGCCGCAAAATTGGCCGTGTGCAAAGGGATGCCGAGTTTATCGCACACCCGCTGTGCGTCAGCCAGGTCGGCCTTGGCGGTGCAGTATTCGGTGCCGTCGTCCTCGTCCCAGTTCTTCATAAATAACCCTTCCACCCGGTAGCCCTGTTGCTGTAACAGCAAAGCTGAGACGGACGAGTCCACACCGCCGGACATGCCGACAATTACCAGGGGATTGGACGATGAAGTTGAAATAGACATAGCTCACTACAGAAGGGAAGTAACGGCTGCGCATTTTACCCGTCGAATGCGTTTGTGGCACGGATTAATTGGTAGCTCAGCCAATTACTGCCAAGGGAAAGCGACGGCCTGCGCGGTATTCGTCGATAATTTGTAATGTCATAGGACTGCGCAGTTGCGCGCGGCGTTCCAGAATTTCTTCGTAGGTCAGCCATACGGCTTCGATAATGCCGGTATCCAGCGATCGCCCCATATCCTGGCTGACCGCTTCGGCGATAAAGGTGGTTCGCACATAAGTTATGCCATTGCTCGGTGCTTCATAGAGATTGACTCCCACCACACCGGTTAACCTCACGTGCCATGCCGTTTCCTCAAGGGTTTCGCGGATGGCAGCCTCCTGCAAGGTTTCATCGGGATCGAGGTGGCCCGCAGGTTGGTTGTACACCTGCTTACCATCCGCTTCTTCATAAACCAGCAGGAAGCGACCAGCGCGTTCAACGATGGTGGCGACAGTGACGTGAGGAGCCCAATTCATGTACTTCATTCCTATATCAATATGGCGTTAGCCCATAGCGGGAAATGCACTTTATGTACGCATCATGCGGTTATTTATCTTCAGGTGAAAGCCTGGATTTGTTCTTGTGGATGATCACAGCTTTGACCGGCGTTTTGGTTTTGCCGCTGGCGGCCTGCGCTGTTTTTGGTTTTCCGGCGGTGTTACCCCGTTTTTTAACCGGTGCTTTAGTGTTTTTATTTCGCACTGATGCCCGAGGTGACGCCTCCGGCGTATGCACGGTTTCCGTGATGTATTTTCCCGGTTCTATGTTTTCAATACTCCAGTTGCCAATCTTCACCCGCACCAGGCGCAAGGTGGGATGGCCTACCGCTGCCGTCATGCGTCGTACCTGGCGATTCCTGCCTTCACTGATTACGATCTCCATCCATTGTGTGGGAATATTTTTGCGTTCGCGGATCGGTGTCTCGCGTTCCCACAGTTTCGGTGCAGGGATAAGCTTTACTTGCGCCGGCAAGGTGATGCCGTCATTGAGGGGAACGCCCTGGCGCAACTGCGTCAAGGCGTAACTGGTCGGAGCGCCTTCAACCTGAACCCAATAGGTTTTGGGCAGTTTGTGCATAGGGTGGGAAATCTGGTGTTGCAACTGCCCATCGTCTGTCAGCAGGAGTAGACCTTCTGAGTCGTGGTCCAGTCGGCCGGCAGGGTACACATTAGGCAGCCGTATGTACTGCGCCAGAGTAGGGCGGTTTTCTGTGTCGCTGAATTGTGACAATACGCCGTAGGGCTTGTTAAATAAAATCAGTTTTGCCATATAAGAACGTCGATTGAGTGGTTAAAAAACAGACTGTCCGTTTCGCGAATGCGAAAAGTTTACATCACTGTTATACTGCGCGCGATTTATCGGACCGGCTTCCTCCTGAGCGGTTTTCAGCAAAAGCCGTTGTCCCACTCGGAGCCTGGCTCGGAGTTTCCCTCTTCCTCCCTATGCAAGGGTGCCTGTCGGCGGGTTCGTTGGCGTGGCGCGCTTTATATTTGCTCGACAGCATGACTAACGGAGTTAACGTAAAAAATGACTGATTCAAAGATTATCTATACCGAAACCGACGAAGCCCCGGCGCTAGCCACTTATTCCTTACTCCCGATTGTCAAAGCCTTCACCCAATCTTCCGGTATCCGGGTAGAAACTCGCGATATCTCTCTCTCCGGTCGCATCATCGCCAACTTCCCTGAATACCTCACCGAAGACCAACGCATTGGCGATCATCTGGCTGAGCTGGGTGAATTGGCGAACAAGCCGGAAGCCAATATCATCAAGCTGCCCAACATCAGTGCATCTGTTCCGCAGTTAAAAGCGGCTATCAAAGAACTGCAAGACAAAGGCTATAAATTACCGGACTATCCGGAAGAGCCAAAAAGCGATACTGAAAAAGATGTGAAGGCACGTTACGACAAGATCAAGGGCAGTGCCGTAAACCCGGTGTTGCGCGAAGGTAACTCAGACCGTCGAGCGCCTTTGTCAGTAAAAAATTATGCGCGCAAGAACCCGCATAAGATGGGTGCCTGGGTGGCAGATTCAAAATCCCACGTTGCGCATATGAGCAGCGGTGACTTCTATGGCAGTGAAAAATCAGCATTAATTGCTGAAGCCGGCAGCGTTCGAATTGAATTATTGGGTGCAGATGGTAGTACTCAAGTACTAAAAGAAAAAACAAACGTAATGAAAGGCGAAATCATTGATGCATCGGTGATGAGCAAAAACGCGTTGCGCCAATTTATTGCACAGGAAATTGACGATGCCAAGCAAAAAGGTGTGTTGTTTTCGCTGCACCTGAAAGCCACCATGATGAAAGTATCGGATCCCATTATCTTTGGTCATGTGGTATCGGTTTTTTATCAGAACGTATTAACCAAACATGCTGATGTATTGAAATCTCTAGGCGTGGACCTTAACAACGGTATCGGTGATCTCTACGCCAAAATCAAACATCTGCCGGCGGAGAAGCAGGCGGAAATCGAAGCGGATATCAAGGCTGTTTATACTCAGCGTCCTTCCCTCGCGATGGTCAACTCCGACAAGGGGATTACCAATCTCCATGTACCCAGCGATGTCATTGTTGATGCCTCCATGCCTGCCATGATTCGCGATTCCGGCAGAATGTGGAATGCTGAAGGCAAACTGCAGGACACCAAGGCGGTCATTCCGGATCGTTGCTATGCCGGCGTTTACCAAATGGTTATCGAAGATTGTAAAAAACACGGTGCGTTTAATCCCGCTACCATGGGTAGCGTTCCTAACGTAGGTTTGATGGCCCAAAAAGCGGAAGAATACGGTTCGCACGATAAAACGTTTGAAATCCCGGCCAACGGAACCGTACGTGTAGTGGATGCGGCAGGTCAGGTGCTGCTGGAGCAGATCGTCGAAGCGGGTGATATCTGGCGCATGTGCCAGGTGAAAGACGCCCCGATTCAGGATTGGGTTAAATTGGCGGTTAATCGTGCGCGCGCATCGAACACCCCCGCTGTTTTCTGGTTGGACTCAGCGCGGGCTCATGACGCGTTACTGATTGAGAAGGTGAAGACCTACCTCAAGGATCACGATACCTCCGGGTTGGAGATTCACATCATGTCACCGGTAGAGGCCACCCAGTTTTCCCTGGATCGGATTCGCCAGGGCAAGGACACAATTTCCGTGACCGGTAACGTATTGCGCGACTACCTCACCGACCTTTTCCCGATCATGGAACTGGGAACCAGCGCCAAGATGTTGTCCATCGTACCCTTGATGAATGGTGGTGGTTTGTTTGAAACCGGCGCCGGCGGCTCTGCGCCGAAGCACGTGCAACAGTTTGTGGATGAGGGCCATTTGCGCTGGGATTCGTTGGGTGAATTCCTGGCTCTGGCAGAGTCGCTCGATCATTTCGGTAATACTACCCATAACGCGAAAGCCAAAGTCTTTGCCAAAACCCTGGACCAGGCGAACGGCAAGTTCCTGGATAACAACAAATCTCCAGGCCGTGCCCCCGGGGAGCTGGATAATCGCGGCAGTCATTTTTATCTGGCACTCTACTGGGCTCAAGCCCTGGCTGAACAGAATGAAGACAGCGACCTGAAGGCTCAGTTTGCCGGACTGGCTAAAACCTTGGCCGATAACGAACAGAAGATTGTCGGTGAACTGATTGCCGCTGCAGGTAAGCCCGTTAACATTGGTGGCTATTACCGCCCTGACAGCGAGCTGACGGCAAAAGCCATGCGCCCCAGTAAAACGTTTAACGAGGCGCTAGCTTCCCTTGGCTAATTGAAATGGTCATATTCCACAACTAAAAAGAAAACCCGGCACAAGCCGGGTTTTCTTTTTGGACGGGTAGATAAGAAACTATTTTTTCTATCTGGCGATGCCTCAGCATTGAAATTCGCTTTATCCTCCCAAACTACCTGAGTAATGATTGAGAAGGCTCAATATCTTTATAGCCTATGGTTATAAATAAATTCAAGCAGCAGAATTTGCCAAGCCGTAAGGCAGTAAACCTCGAACCGATCAGGCGAGAGCCGCTTTTGGCTCGGTGGCTACGGCTGTAATGTTGACAGCGTGTAAACCTTTATCGCCTTTGGTGATTTCAAAGGAAACTACCTGACCGGCTTTCAATGTTTTATAACCGTCCATCTGGATGGCTGAGTAATGTGCAAAGAGGTCTTCGCCTCCCTCATCAGAGAGGATAAAGCCATAACCTTTTGCGTTATTGAACCACTTGACTGTACCTGTAGGCATGATTAAATCCTTCTGCCCCGGCACAAGAGTTTTAATAACCCCTGCACCTTATCGTTATTATTTTCCAAGGAAAAACAGTTCAATATCGTTACAGCTGGGAGGCGATATCGGACGAGTTTTATAAAGCCCTTGGCGTGTTTTTGGGTGTTGGTTAAACATTTTGGAATAATGCCGAGCAAAATGATGATTATTTGAGCGGCGACCATGTGTTTTATCCAACAATTGAACCAAAGTCAAGTCTTCGCCCGTATATAGCCCTGTCAGTGTGAGCGGTATACCATTGGGTTAGAATGGCTCTTAGCCGCTAGAACACTTTCAATTTCTGTTGATTCACTATGAGAAATCCAGACGACCTTCAACTAACCTTAAGTAAAGACGAAGATTCCGACAGCAATGAATTCGATGGGAATCTTGCGGTCCTAGAGGCGAAGCCAAAACTCAAGCGTCCACCCATGTATAAGGTGTTGATGTTGAATGATGACTACACGCCGATGGACTTTGTGGTGGAAATACTTGAGCTGTTTTTCGCCATGTCACGCGAGAAAGCAACCCGAGTGATGTTAACAGTACATATTCACGGCAAAGCTGTTTGTGGCGTCTATACTCGTGATATAGCGGAAACAAAAGCCGCTCAGGTTAATCAGTACGCCAGGGAGCACCAACATCCGCTACTGTGTGAAGTAGAAGCGGTAGAAGATGAAGAGCGGTAATCCTGTTGCAGCAAGTTTCTGTGTGCTGCGTCCAAGTTGCTAGCTTCCAGAGGTTGAATGCGATGTTAAGCAAAGATTTAGAAGTAACCTTGAATCTCGCCTTTAAAGGCGCTCGCTCCAAGCGCCATGAGTTCATGACCGTTGAACATTTATTGCTAGCGTTGATTGATAACGATTCTGCGGCAAGTGTACTGCGTGCTTGCGGTGCTGATCTCACAAGTTTGCGCAAAGAGCTGATTGAGTTTGTTGACTCAACGACGCCGCTTATTCCCGAAAATGATACTGAACGCGAAACCCAGCCTACGCTTGGTTTTCAGCGCGTTTTGCAGCGCGCGGTATTTCATGTGCAGTCATCTGGTAAGCAGGAAGTTACGGGCGCAAACGTACTGGTGGCAATTTTCAGTGAGCAGGAAAGCCAGGCGGTTTACTACCTCAAGCAGCAAAATATTGCACGTATTGATGTAGTGAATTACATCACTCACGGCATTCATAAAGTGGCGGGTCATTCTGAGCACGGCAATGACGCTGGTCACTCTCATGAGCAACAGGATGAAGATGCGATTGGGGGTGATTCCGCTTCGCAAAGCCCGTTGGAAAGTTTCGCGGCTAATCTCAACGAGTTGGCTATGCAGGGGCGAGTTGATCCCTTGGTTGGACGGGAGTTCGAGGTTGAGCGTGTCTGCCAGATTCTTTCCCGGCGCAGAAAAAACAACCCTTTATTGGTGGGCGAATCCGGTGTCGGTAAGACTGCCATTGCCGAAGGTTTGGCTAAACGTATTGTGGATGGAGATGTGCCTGAGCCGCTGGTAAACAGTGTTGTTTACTCGCTCGATATGGGTGCCTTATTGGCCGGAACCAAATACCGCGGCGACTTTGAAAAACGTTTTAAAGGGTTGTTAACAGAACTTAAAAAGCAAAAGAATTCGATCCTGTTTATCGACGAGATCCATACCATTATTGGTGCCGGTGCCGCGTCCGGTGGGGTGATGGATGCCTCTAACTTATTGAAGCCACTGCTGTCGTCCGGCGAAATCCGGTGCATGGGCTCGACTACCTATCAAGAATATCGCGGTATCTTTGATAAAGATCGCGCGTTATCACGGCGTTTCCAAAAAGTTGATGTCAACGAGCCTTCAGTGGATGAGACGTACCAGATCCTCAAAGGACTCAAGAGTCGTTTCGAGAAACACCACAATCTGCGCTATACCGATCCGGCGTTGCGCGCAGCGGCAGAGTTGGCTGAACGTTATATCAATGATCGGTTTTTGCCCGATAAAGCGATTGATGTTATTGACGAAGCAGGTGCTTATCAACAATTGCTGCCACCGAGCAAACGCAAGAAAACCATTGGCGTTGCCGATGTGGAAAATGTGGTGGCCAAGATTGCGCGGATTCCCCCCAAGAGCGTTTCTTCTTCTGATAAGGAGTTGCTCCGTAAGCTGGATGAAAACCTGAAGATGACCGTCTTCGGACAAAACGAGGCGATCGATACATTGGCCACGGCGATCAAGCTGTCCCGTGCAGGGTTGAATTCGGTTGAAAAACCGATCGGTTCCTTCCTGTTTGCTGGTCCTACCGGTGTAGGTAAGACTGAGGTTTGTCGTCAGCTGGCTAAATGCATGGGACTCGAACTGTTACGGTTTGACATGTCCGAGTACATGGAGCGCCATACGGTGTCGCGTTTAATTGGTGCTCCTCCAGGCTACGTTGGTTTTGATCAAGGTGGATTGTTGACGGACGCTGTGACCAAGCAACCGCACTGCGTCGTGTTGTTGGATGAAATTGAGAAAGCGCATCCGGAAGTCTTTAACCTGCTTTTGCAAGTGATGGATCATGGGACGCTGACGGACAACAATGGTCGCAAGGCAGATTTTCGCAATGTCATCTTGGTCATGACAACCAATGCCGGAGCGGAAATTATGAGTCGGCCGTCCATCGGTTTCACGCATCAGGATCACACCACTGATGGTATGGAAGCGATCAAAAAAATGTTTACGCCGGAATTCCGTAACCGTCTTGATGCCATTGTACAGTTTGCGCCATTGACCATTGAGGTCATCAAAACTGTCGTGGATAAATTCCTGATGGAGTTGCAAACTCAACTGGATGATAAGCATGTCACCCTTGAGATTTCGGAGGATGCGCGCGAGTGGCTGGCTGTTCATGGTTACGATGAGAAAATGGGTGCTCGCCCTATGGCTCGCCTGATTCAGGAAAAGCTCAAGAAACCCCTCGCGGAAGAGATACTCTTCGGTTCTCTTGCCAACGGAGGCGGTATAGTAGCGGTGGACCTTGACCCCTATAAGGATCAGCTGGTTCTGGATATCAAGGCGAAGCAGGATTTACAGCCAGCCTGATATTGATCGGTTCCGTCACAGTATGCCAGTAACAACAAAAGCCGCTTAGCGGCTTTTGTTGTTTAAGGAACCGGGATATGAGGGGATGGCTTAGCGCGCGCGGTAGGTGATCCGGCCTTTGCTAAGGTCGTAAGGTGTCATTTCGACTTTGACTTTATCGCCGGTCAGGATGCGAATGTAGTTTTTGCGCATTTTGCCAGAGATGTGGGCGGTAACTACGTGACCATTTTCCAGTTTTACCCGGAAGGTTGTGTTGGGCAGGGTATCGATTACTTCGCCTTCAAATTCAATATTGTCTTCTTTTGCCATGCGGCAGTGTCCTCGGTGTCCTAACGGATGGGGGTAAAAATAGGTGCGAATTGTGCCTGAAATACCCGGTTGCGCCAAGTGAAATGCGGGACAAAAGAAGGGTTTGGTTAGTTTTGTACTAATTTAACCGCATCCATCGGCGGTTTATCAGAAGCTCCAGGGGGCGATACTGGATTTTATAGCGCATTTTTTCGCACTGTTTAATCCAATACCCCAGGTAGAGGTTGGGTAAGCCAAGCGAGCGCGCCTTATCGATTTGCGCCAGGATGGCAAAAACGCCCAGACTCCGCTTGGTTTCATCGGGATCATAAAAGGTGTAGACCGCCGAGAGGCCGTCATCCAGACGATCACAAACGGATACACCGATCAATTTTTCACCCAACCGAAATTCAAGATACTGCGTCACACCCCATTCGCTGGTCAGAAAAGCCTCGTGTTGGGCCTGGGAGGGCGGAAACATATCGCCATCATTGTGGCGTCGGATGATGTAGTCCGCGTAGAGTTCATAGTGCTCATCGGTATTAATGTTGGACACCACTGCAATCGTCAGGTCCTGGTTGCGCTGCCAGCAACGGCGCTGGCTGCGGTTGGGCCGAAACAGATTGACGGGAATACGACAGGAAATACAGGCCTGGCATAACGCGCATTGGGGTCGATACAAATGGCTGCCGCTGCGCCGGAACCCCAACTGGGACAACTGGCTGTACAAGGTGACATCCATCGCCGCATCTGGATCAACGAACAGGGTTGTGGCTTCCTGGCCATCCAGGTAGCTGCAGGGATGGGGCTGGGTGGTAAACAGTTTTAGGGTCGAGAGATCGGTCACTTCTGTCTCCTGATTCCTGAGCGGGTGGAGCAATCATTATCGATATGATGTATTTATAGCTTATCCGGGGTAGGCATCGGTAGCCAGCGGTTTGATCACAGGCGGTCTATCTCACCGTATTATCGGAGTGAATCTGGCGATACTCTTGGCTGGTTCTGCCTACATGTCCATTGAGTGACGCTTCGGCTAAAAGTTCGGAAGCTCGCGGTGTCCCTCAGAGTCTGAGTGCCATACCGGGCTTATTGCCTTCCAGTCATTACCAGTTGGTCCCGCTGCAGGCATATCGGTGAAATCTGACAGGATTCTCTGAAAAGCTTCCCGGGAAATTTCCCGGGCGCCGAGGCTAAAAAGGTGATCGTTGGCCACCTGGCAGTCGATTAGCTCGAACCCCCAGGTTTGCAAGTGGTGGGCAAGGTGAGCAAAGCCGACTTTGGATGCATTATCCGCGCGACTGAACATGGATTCACCGAAGAAAACCCGCCCCAGTGCGATGCCATACAAGCCGCCGACCAATGTGGGTGATTGATCGGGTTGTTGGTGCCAAACCTCAACAGAATGGGCGAGGCCCATGCGGTGGATGTGGGTATAGGCGGCGATCATGGGCTCGCTGATCCAGGTGCCATCGGCATAAGTGCGCGGCGCGGCGCAATGTCGCATAACCATCTCAAAGGCACGGTCGAAGGTAACCTGGTATAAACCCTTGCGCAGGGTTTTGCGCAGGCTGCGCGAAATGTGTAATTGGCTTGGGTAGAGCACCGTGCGCGGGTGAGGGCTCCACCATAAGATCGGATCGCCGGGATTGAACCACGGGAAGATGCCTTTGCGGTATGCGGCCAGGATCCGTTGAGGCGACAGATCGCCGCCAACAGCCAGTAAGCCGTTGGGGTCGTCCAGGGCCAAAGCGACCGGTGGAAACTCGAGGCTGTATGGGTCCAACCAGTGCACGTGGGTCATAGTGTGATAACAAACCGGGCCTGCTGCTGGGCGGCCCGGCGTCCGGCATTATTTAATGATGCGATAACAGGGTTTGTAGTGTCGTCCCGGCAGCTTCATCCGGCTTTGCTCGGCAAAGGAGGTCAGCAGGGCATCTACGGGTTGCATGATGCTGGCGTCGCCGTGTAATTCAAAATGCCCGTGCTCTTCAATTGCCCGTATGCCTTCATCTTTTACATTGCCGGCTACGATGCCAGAGAAGGCGCGCCGCAGGTTGGCTGCTAACAGATGGCTTTCCTGGTTTTTATGCAGCTCCAGATTGCGCATATTGATATGCGTTGGAGCGAAGGGTTGTTGGAAGTCGGGGCTGATCTTTAGCTGCCAGTTGAAGTAGTAGGCATCGTCTGTTTTTTTGCGGAATTCGCGCACGGTTTTGATGCCTTTCAGCATCTCCCTCGCTACCGTTTCCGGATCATTGATAATGATCTTGTAACGGTTCTGCGCATCAGCGCCAATCGTATCGCCGATGAATTGGTGGATATGATCAAAGTAATCGGCGGCGCTGGCCGGCCCGGTAAAAATCAGGGGGAAGGGGATATCGCGGTTATCCGGATGCAGCAAAATGCCCAGAATATACAGGATCTCTTCCGCTGTACCGGCGCCACCGGGAAAGATCACGATACCGTGACCGGTGCGCACAAAGGCTTCCAGACGTTTCTCGATGTCCGGCATGATCGTCAGTTGATTGACGATAGGATTGGGCGCCTCAGCGGCAATGATGCCAGGCTCGGTAATACCCACATAGCGGCCGCCACTGATACGTTGTTTGGCATGGCCGATGGTGGCGCCCTTCATTGGACCTTTCATGGCGCCCGGGCCGCAGCCGGTGCAAATGTCCATACCTCTCAGACCCAATGCGTAGCCCACCTCTTTGGTGTAATCATATTCTCCCCGGCTGATGGAGTGTCCCCCCCAACAAACCACAAGATTGGGATCGCGGCCGGGCTGGAGCAAACCTGCGTTGCGCAGCATATGAAAGACTGCGTCTGTGATGCCCTCACTGGTGCTCAGGTTGAACTTGGCATTTCCACGCAATTCGTCGCTGGCATAGATAACATCGCGCAGCACGGTAAACAGGTGCTCACTGATGCCCTTGATCATCTTGCCATCAACAAAAGCGCTGGCGGGGGCACCGCGTACATCTAGCTTTATCCCGCGTTCCTCCTGAATAATGCTGATGGAGAAATCGCTGTAGCGTTCAAGCAGCTCTTTTCCATCATCCAGGTAATTTCCGCAATTAAGGACGGCCAGTGAACAGCTGCGAAACAGGTTGTATAAACCACTTTGGCTGGCGTCCAGGAGCTTGGATACTTCTATCTTGGAAAGAATATTCAGGGGACCCATCGGGGAGATGATGGCATCGATGGTTTCGTAGTTACCGCTTTCGTGATGAGTGGAGATATAGGGATTGTTGCTATAACTATTTGTCATGCGCGTCTCTTCTACTGCCGGTTTCGGGAGATGTTATTGTCAGTTTAGTGGTATTTCGTTCGTTATGGGGTGATTTTATTGAGATCTGCGATGTTCATTCTGCTTGTCAATAAGGTATCATATAAGATATTTAATGGATTAAAAACCATTTTTTTGTATCTTAAAAGATCTTTTAATAAAAAATCCCATTGATTTTTGATTTCATAAATGATACTTAGCTATTATTTTTGCTACTTAAAGATCCTTTAAGATACATTACAAACCTACTGGGGGTGAAATATGACGCTAGCCTTCCATCAGTTAAGTGATCAGCAGATCCATGATGAGTTGTGTAGTCGCCTGAGGGCGGCTCGGCTTGAGATCAATATTACCCAGGCGGAATTGGCAGAGCAGGCGGGCATCAGCCTGATTACGGTAAAGCGTGCAGAGTCTGCCAAAGGCAACATTACCCTGATGACGTTGATCGCCATATTGCGCGCTTTGGGGCGGCTCGATCAACTGGATAACTTCCTGCCTTTGCCTGCATTGAGTCCACTGCAGCTAAAGGCGGTTGGAGGGCAGCGACGCCAGCGAGCTTCATCGGCCCGCACCGATGTTAATGAGCCGGTAGCTGGCTGGAAATGGGGAGATGAAGCGTGAGTGCGACCCAGGAAAAAAAACCTGCGAAGGTTGATGTGGCGGATGTGTTTATCTGGGGTACGCGCGTTGGTGCCGTGGCTTGGGATGATGAGCGGTCTTTGGGTTTTTTTGAATATGATCCCGCATTTTTACGGGCACCGGTTGAATTGGCACCTTTGATGATGCCGCGAGCGCGGACTATCTACAGTTTCCCGGAGCTTGATCGTCAGTCTTATAAAGGCTTGCCAGGTATGCTGGCAGATGCCCTGCCGGACAAGTTCGGTAACCTGCTGATTGATCGGTGGCTGGAGCAACAGGGTCGTGACAGGTCGAGTTTCAGTCCGGTGGAGCGTTTATGCTACATGGGCGAGCGCGGCATGGGAGCGCTGGAATTTCGGCCGGCAATCAAGCGAGTGCAGGCCAGTCAGCCATTGGAAATTGCCGAGTTGGCCGCCCTTGCCAATCGGGTCTTGTCGGCTAAAAGCCATCTGCATGAGCGGCTCTCTGATGACTTGAGTGATCAGCGCTCGGCGCTGGGGCATATTCTTGCGGTGGGAACCTCCGCTGGCGGCGCCCGGGCCAAGGCGGTCATCGCCTGGAATCCCGAGACGGGAGAAGTGCGTTCCGGTCAAATTCCCGCAGGCAAGGGTTTTGAGCATTGGTTGTTAAAGTTCGATGGCATTGTTGAAAATGCAGATAAAGAATTAAACGACCCCAAAGGATTCGGGCGCATTGAATACGCCTATTATCTGATGGCAACAGCGGCAGAGATCGAGATGTCGGAAAGCCGTTTGCTGGAAGAGGGTGGTCGCGCACATTTTATGACGCGGCGGTTTGACCGGCGTGCCGATGGCGATAAGTTGCACATGCAATCCTTATGTGCAATTGCGCACTACGACTTTAATATCGCCGGTGGTTACAGTTATGAACAGGCCATGCAAATTATCAAGCGATTGAATATGAATAATGAGCAGGCGGCCCTGGAGCAACAATATCGACGCATGGTATTTAATGTGGTCGCGCGCAATCAGGATGACCACACGAAAAATATTGCTTTCCTCATGGATCGGCAAGGGAATTGGCAATTGGCCCCCGCCTTTGATGTGATTTACAGCTACAATCCACGCGGTGAGTGGACGTCGCGCCACCAAATGACAGTCAACGAAAAGCGTGATGATTTTTCGTTGGATGATTTATTGTCCGTTGCAGCTCATGGCAACATAAAAACAGTGCGGGCAAAAAAAATCACTGCCCAGGTTGTTGATGTTGTTCGCGAGTGGAACGCATTCGCTGTGCGCGCCGGCGTGTTCCCGGAATGGCGTGAAGAGATTGCGCAGCATCATCGTCTGGATTGGTAATTAATCGGAGTTTTATGCATGTCTTATTTACCTTGTGTGGAAATTAAGTCGCAACAGCAAGCCGATAGCGCGGTTATCTGGTTGCATGGTTTGGGTGCAGATGGCCATGACTTTGCCTCTTTGGTCCCACAACTCAACTTTCCGAAAAAAGTGTCCACACGTTTTATTTTTCCTCATGCGCCGAGCATGCCGGTCACGATTAATGGCGGATACATTATGCCGGCCTGGTACGACATTCTGGAGATGTCGATTGATCGCAAGGTGGATGTTGTGCAGCTGGAAAAATCTGCGGCGGAGGTTGCCAAATTAATTCTGCGGGAGCAAGAGCGTGGTGTGGCAAATCAGCGCATCATATTGGCCGGGTTTTCCCAGGGTGGTGCGGTGGTTTATCAGGCGGCCCTGTCACACGCTGAGCCATTGGGTGGGTTACTTGTATTGTCGAGTTATTTTGCGACCTATCAAACTATTCAGGCACATCCTGCCAATCAACAAATCCCCATTCTGATTCAACATGGTACGCAGGATAATGTTGTGCCGGAAGCCTTGGGGCAGCGCGCGGTTCAATTGTTGAGTGAGCGCGGATACCATGTTGACTATCAAAGATATCCCATGGCTCATACGTTATGCGCCCCGCAGATTGACGATATCAACCGTTGGTTTGGACGGGTGTTATAGGTTAATACACTGAGATTGCCACAGGGGCAGTCTCAGTGCGGTTTAAGGCAAACTGCGTTACAGTTTTATGATTTCTGATGCAGCCAATAATAAAGCGCCCACACCGTAAAGCTGGGTATCATCAGGAAGGATTTTTTCGGGCGAGGCGCCGACCTGCTGCACCCAGCCGAGCTTGCCTGAATCGTCAACTGCGCTCGCCAACCCCCGCCAGCCGTCATTAACGGCAGGTAAATATTGTTCGCGAGGCAATAAACCATTGTTGATACCCCATGCCAACCCAAAGGTCATAAAACCTGTACCGCTGGTTTCCGGTACATTAAATTCTGTGCTATCCAATAATGATGATGGCCAAAAACCGGAAGGCTGCTGCAATGTGATCAGTTTTGCTGCCATGCGTTGAAAAAGCATTTCATATTTTCTTCGGCGCGGATCATCCTGGGGTATCTGTTCCAATAATAAAGGCAAGCCGGCAAATACCCAGCCGTTGCCGCGACTCCAGAAAATCTTTTTGCCGTTTTTATTGCGTTGCGTTAGGAAGCGGCCGTCGCGGTAGAAAAGGTTTTCTTCCTGGTCAAATAGATAATCCACGGTTGCCTGGTACTCTTCATCGACATAATCCAGATAGGCGGGATCGCCGGTGAGCTTTCCTATTGCGGCCCACACCGGCGGTGCCATAAATAATGCATCGCACCAACACCAACGTCTCTGGCAGGTGGCTTCACCCTGATGAGTCGGATCGGAAGCGTACGCCAGGCTGTTGGTTGCGCGATTGGCCAGGATTTCCTGGAAGGCGTTTTGAGTAGGTTGCAATAAAGACAGGTCATTGGTTCGCTCGGCTACAGAAGCATAGGAGAATGCAATCACTTGATCATCGGCATGCCAGGTTTTTTCGCCAGGCCTCCACCGATTCATTTCGCCTTTGGCGACGACGGCTCGTTGGTAGCGTTCGCTATGCGTGGTATTGGCCCAGCGGTCCAGGCCAACAAAGAGCGCGCCCTGAATCCAGCCATGGGAATACTCGGTGTGATCCTGAAACGTCCGCACATAATCAAAGGTGCCCATATGGGCTAACTGCCAATCGGCGACACGATTGGCAGTTTCAGTGACACTATCGGCATTCGGTGTATTTTTTTCAGTGTTCAAATTGCTGCACGCACTCAGGCACAAAAAACTTAACACGCTGATCAATAGGCCGATGTGGTAAAAATATTTATCTTTCTTCATGACACAGTTTCCTTATTCAAGTAAAAACTTTTCGCAGGCCGAAAAACTAACGGATGTGTGTGCTTGCTATGCAAGCGTGGTTCAAACATTCCCGATAGATTCGCGATAGCCCGCATGTATTGCTTATTGTTATCAAAGTGTCAGGTTTTTTATTCTGTTAAACAGGCTGGGTCGAATTGATAGCCGCCATTCAACCAATCAATTATTTCCGCCGCGTAAGGATCGTTTGGAAAATGCTGATATCGTTTAATCAGCGCTTGTCGCTCCGCAGCGGATAACTTATTTAAACCCGTGTCTTGTAGTAATGCGATATCTTCAATGATCTGACCCGCCAGGGCGGGGCCACAAAGTAGATGGCAAGCATTCACAAACGCCTGATGCGGGTCGTAAGCGGGCCCTTCATGATAAGCCTGAGGCAATGTCATTAGCGGAATGCGCGACAGCCATGATTGATTCATCGGGTTTACGGCGTGTCCTGCTATCTTTCCTTGCAGCTCACTGTGTGATTGATCAAATGCGCGCAGCTGTAAAATATTGGACTTTACCGCGCCGTCATTAACAGGGTAGTTGTCCCATAAAAATGGTTGGCGTTGCAGCAGTTCTGTAACTTCCTGTAAATGTTCTGCCGGATAATGCGTGGAGCATACCTTGGGGCCAGTCCAAAAAATATCAATTCCTGGATCAATCTGCCGTCCCAATGTCATCCAATAGTCTTCGGGGCGCGTGCCAAAGACTTTTTCCAGGACAGGATCAAAGCTGTAATAGGTCGGGCAAAAAATGATATGTTTTGCACTGCTGTGTTCTGCGGCACATTGCACCAACTCACACTGGATTTTGGCCAGGTGGGGCAGGTCGCCGCGCATATCATCAAATAAAAGGCATAACAGATCGGGTTGCAGTTGGTTTAGCTGGCGAATTTTTTTTATCAGCTTGAGGTTTCGTTCAGGATAGGGCTCAAGGTAGAGTTCATAAGGGCTTAATCCCAAGCCGAAATCAATGTGGTGTTGCCGGTAAGTATCGCGCAACGCTTGCAGTTGCGAAAACCTGATATCTGGCCAGTTCTCCTGCCAGTGCTTGCGCAAAAAAGCGTCATCTTTTGGTGCATAAATATAGTAATGAAAACCTGTGCTGGCTAAAAAATCGGCATAACTCACGCGGGACTGCCATGACCAGCTGCGCCCAAAAAAACCTTCAATGACGCCGAGTTGCGACGGTGAATTTTTATTCACGTAATAAGTGCTCCATCAAATAATAGTAAGCACAGCATAATCAGCAGGTTTGATGAAAGAAAGAAATCCGGCATGTGCATATGAATGCCGTAGAAATTATTATCGGGAACCACAGCTAACCGGTCTGGTCGACTTGAGAGCGAATTGACACTTAGGGACCATCTGCCTATGATAGCGGGCTTTTTGCACCGTCGAATTTTATGTCAGCCCTGCCTTTGAGGCGCCTTTCTTTACCGAGCTTTACCCGAATATCCAGCAGGTAAGCCCGGTCAGGGAGGTGGGCAGGGTTGCGTCGCGCTATGTGTTTGTCAATACCGCAAGGGGACATAGATCCACCCATCGGTAGCCAGACCACAACAGGAATCAACCCAATGCAGACTTGTACTTACGGAGTGCTCCATGGCTAGCCGCACTGATTTACCGTCCTGGCAAGCGCTTGTTGCCCATGCGCAACAGATGAAAAAGCGCCATATTAAAGAATTGTTTAACGAAGACGATTCCCGCTTTAGTAAATTCTCCATCGAACTTCCGCACCTGCTGTTCGACTACTCCAAGAACCTGATCACCGATGAAACCAAAGCTGCGTTGCTGGCTTTGGCCCAAGAGACTGAAGTCGAGTCCTGGCGAGACAAAATGTTTGCCGGTGAGCACATTAATCGCACAGAAGACCGGGCGGTAATGCATGTAGCGCTGCGCGATCAATCCACTCAGCCCATTATGATTGACGGTCAGGATGCTCGTCCGGCGATCAACGCCGAACTGGAGCGTATGCGCAAACTCTCAGAAGAAGTGCGCTCCGGTAACTGGCTGGGATATACAGGCAAACCTATTACTGATGTTGTCAGTATTGGTATTGGCGGCTCCAACCTTGGCCCGCTGATGGTGACAGAAGCGCTCAACGCTTATAGTGACGGCCGCCTTGCCATGCACTATGTCTCCAACGTGGATGGTGTGCAGGTCGCTGAAGTCCTGGCTCAACTGAATCCCGAAACCACGCTGTTTGTTATTTCCTCCAAAACCTTTACCACCCTTGAAACCATGACCAATGCGCGCACCGCCGAGCAATGGTTTCTCAAGGCAGCGAAAGAGCGTAGCGCCATCGCGCGTCACTTTGTTGCTGTGTCTACCAACCGCAAACTGGTTACTGAATTCGGTATTGCGGAAGAAAATATTTTTGATATGTGGGATTGGGTTGGCGGTCGTTTTTCTTTGTGGTCTGCCATCGGCCTGCCCATTGTATTGTCCCTGGGCTATGAGCGGTTTAGCGAGTTGCTGCAAGGGGCATACGAAATGGATCAGCATTTCAGGCAAGCGCCCCTGGCGGAAAACGCGCCGGTTATGCTGGCTCTGATCGGCATCTGGAATCGCAATTTCCTCAATTACAGCGCCCAGGCGCTCTTGCCTTATGACCAATGTTTGCACCGTTTCCCGGCTTACATGCAGCAGGCGGAGATGGAGAGCAATGGCAAATCCGTTAATTGGGCCGGCGAGCAAATTCCCTATGGCAGTGTTCCCCTGGTGTGGGGCGAAGTTGGCATCAATGGCCAGCACGCTTTCTACCAGATGCTTCACCAGGGCACAGATATCATTCCGGCGGATTTTATCGGTTCTATCGCCAGCAACATTGATGTGCCAGGGCACCATGATGCTTTGATGGCAAACTTCTTTGCCCAGTCCCAGGCCATGATGCAGGGTATCGATGCTGAGCAAGTGCGCAGCGAATTGCGTACCAAAGGTTTATCTGAAGCGCGTATAGCGGAACTGGTGCCGCAAAAAGTACACCGGGGCAATCGTCCCACGAATACGTTGCTGCTGAATAAAGTGGACGCCCGGACATTGGGTGCGTTGATTGCGCTTTACGAACACAAGATCTTTGTCCAGGGCATTATTTGGGAAATCTACTCATTTGATCAGTGGGGTGTGGAGCTGGGCAAGGTTCTTGCTGCAGGTATCCAGCCGGAATTGGCGGCGGATAAAGCGGTCAGCGCCCATCACGATGCCTCTACCCGCAATCTGATAGACTACTACAAGCAAGCAAAACACAAACAGCAGTAATCTCGGCTGTTGGGAGTGAGAGAAGAGCTGCGGCTATCCTGTGACAATGTATTGCGGGAAGCCACAGCGGCTGTTTTGGCAGCCATTAAAGATCACCAATGTTGATCGCCAAGAGAAAAGGTACTGCATGTAACCGGTGCTCACGGGGTGGAAGGTTGGTAGTGATACCAATTCACTCTATCTATGAGTGTCGAGTGATTTAACCGGTGCCCAGCTACCGGTATCGAGGCTGATGATTCTGAAGCCAACAATTGACAGTACCTGTGACTTTTGCAGTGGCTTTATCAACTGTTACTGCATCCCGTGGCAGCCTTATCGAGAAATGGTACCAACATGACCGACCCGAGACTCGTCGACATTACCGACCGAATCATTGAGAGAAGTCGCGCGAACCGCGCGGCTTATTTGGAGCGCGTGGCCAGGATGCGTAGCAATGGCCCCGCTCGTAAGCGTTTATCCTGCGGTAATCTGGCTCATGGTTTTGCCGCCTGCGGTCAAGAAGATAAGCACGCGCTGGCTGAAGGTGATGCTCCCAATCTGGGCGTCGTTTCGGCCTATAACGAAATGTTGTCCGCGCACGTTCCCTATGGCACCTACCTGGAACCCATCAAGAAAGCCGCCCATGGCATAGGCATGACGGCACAATTTGCCGGTGGTGTGCCGGCGATGTGTGATGGCGTTACCCAGGGGCGCGATGGCATGGATATGTCCTTGTTCAGTCGTGATGTGATCGCCATGGCGACCGCTGTAGCTCTGTCGCACGATATGTTTGACGGTGTGATGTGCCTGGGAATTTGCGACAAGATCGTACCGGGCCTGTTGATCGGTGCCTTGTCGTTCGGCCAGTTGCCGACCATATTTATTCCCGGCGGGCCAATGACCCCGGGCCTGCCCAACGCAGAAAAAGTGCGTGTGCGCCAGCTGTTTGCTGAAGGTAAGGTTGGCCGTAAAGAGTTACTTGAAGCAGAGAGCGCCTCTTACCACGGTGCAGGCACCTGCACATTCTACGGCACTGCCAACAGCAACCAGATGTTGATGGAGATTATGGGGCTGCACCTGCCGGGCAGTTCTTTTGTTAATCCCGATACGCCGTTACGCGACGCCTTGACCAAAGCGGCGGTTCAACAACTTGGCAGTATTACTTCAGCCAAAGGCAATTACACACCGCTGGCCGATATCGTTGATGAAAAAGCAATTGTCAACGGTATGGTTGGTCTGATGGCGACAGGCGGTTCAACCAATCACGCAATCCATATTATGGCCATCGCCCGGGCGGCGGGTGTTATTGTCAATTGGCAAGACCTCTCCGATATCTCTGATATTACTCCCCTGATGTGCCGCATTTACCCTAACGGTCTGGCTGATATCAACCGGTTCCAGGCGGTGGGCGGAATGGGTTACTTGATGCGCGAATTGCGAGCCGCTGGTTTGCTGCACGATGATGTTAAGACGGTAATGGGTGAGGGCGGTTTGGCGCCTTACTGCAAGGAACCCTTCCTTGAAAACAACGAGATTGTCTGGCGCGACGCACCGGAAGAGAGTCTTGATGACGCTGTATTGCGTCCGGCTTCCAAGCCGTTCAGCCCGGAAGGTGGTATGAAGCTGCTGAAGGGTAACCTGGGGCGCTGTGTTATCAAGATTTCGGCCGTAAAACCGGAATACCGCAAAGTAAAAGCCCCCGCCGTGGTTTTTCACACCCAGGAAGATATGCAGTCCGCCTTCAAGCGGGGCGAACTGGACAAAGACTTCATCGCCGTGGTGCGTTTCCAGGGTCCCAAAGCGTGCGGAATGCCTGAGCTGCATAAATTGACCCCTGCATTGGGCGTATTACAGGACCGCGGCTTCCGCGTTGCGCTGGTTACTGATGGCAGGATGTCTGGCGCGTCTGGTAAGATTCCCGCCGCTATCCATTTGACGCCTGAAGCATTGGATAATGGCCCTATCGGCCTGATTCAGGACGGCGACATGATCGAACTGGATGCAGAAACCGGCAAACTGGAATTGTTGGTGAGCGAAGCAGAGTTGCAAACCCGGCAACATGCACAAGTGGATTTATCCGGCAGTCACTACGGCATGGGGCGCGAGCTGTTCGCTCCCTTCCGCGCCACAGTAGGATTGGCCGAAGAGGGTGCTACGGTCTTTAACTGGTAGCCGTAGCCGTTGGTTATTGCAGTCATACGTCATGCAGCGATGACTGCGATAACACCGCACATCAACCGATCTAGAAGTCGAACACAGGATTAACCCCCATGCTCGAAGCATTTGATTTTGTCATCTTTGGCGGCGCCGGCGATTTGGCTCTGCGTAAACTGGTTCCTGGTTTATACCGCGCCCATCGCAATGGTGAATTACCCGAAGGTACCCGCATTATCCCTACCTGCCGCAACACCCAGGTTGTCGCGGAATATAAAGATAAGGTACGCAAGGCCGCGCAGGAACATTTGCGTGAAGGCGAATTTGTTGCCGCTGACTGGGACAAATTTGCCCAATGTATTCACCCGATCTTCGTGGATATTGCAAAAAAAGATGAGCATTGGGAAGAGCTTGCCGCATTACTGAACAGCGGCAACAAACAGCGAGTGTTCTATCTGTCTACCCCACCTTCTGTTTTCAGTGTGTGCTGTAAACATTTGTCAGAGATGAATTTGATCACCAAAACTGCTCGCGTCGTGGTGGAAAAGCCGCTCGGCTATGACGCGGTTAGTGCTGAAGAAATCAACAGCCAGATTGCTGAATATTTTGATGAAAACTGCATCTTCCGCATTGACCACTACCTGGGCAAAGAAACGGTGCAGAACCTCCTGGCATTGCGTTTTGCCAATGGCATGTTCGAGCATCTATGGGATGCCAAAACCATCGACAACGTGCAGATCACCATCTCTGAAACGGTTGGCCTTGAAGGTCGCGCCAGTTTCTACAACGATGCCGGTGCACTGCGCGATATGGTGCAGAATCACATCCTTCAATTGTTGTGCCTGGTGGCGATGGAGTCACCGAACAAGATGACCGCCGAGCGTATCCGCGCAGAAAAACTAAAAGTATTGGAGAGCTTACGCCCGTTAACAGGCAATTCAGTGCGCTTCAATACCGTGCGTGGTCAATACGCGGCGGGCGAGATCAATGGCAAGGCCGTGCCGAGTTACCAGGAAGAATTGGGTAACTCCAGTTCCATCGAAACCTTTGTAGCCATTCGTGCGCATATCGATAATTCCCGTTGGGCGAATGTTCCGTTTTACCTGCGTACTGGTAAGCGCATGAAACAACGTTTTGCTGAAATTGTTATTCAGTACAAAGATGTTGCACACCGTGTTTACCCTGAATCCGCCGGTCGTACCGTACCGAATCGCCTGGTGATTCGCTTACAGCCGGAAGAAAGCATCAAAATTATCATGACCTCCAAAAACCTGGAGAAGCACGAAACTGAATTGCGCCCGGTGGTTCTGAATTTCAATTTTGCGGATACCTACAAAGATTTTTTCAGCGATGCATATAAGCGTTTGATGCTTGATGCTGCTGCCAATGACCCGAGCCTGTTTATTCATCGTGCCGAAGTAGCCGCCGCCTGGTCCTGGATTGATCCGATTATCGAGGCCTGGCAACGCCCGGAAAACAATCCGCAGTTTTATAAAGCGGGTGGATGGGGTCCCCGTGGGGCGGACGAGATGATCCATGCCGATGGGCGTGAATGGTTCAATATGGACGACGTATTTGCCAGCGAGGACGTTTAATGCTTGTTGAGAAATTATTTGATAGCCGCGCAGACATGATTGCGGCCTTGCAGAAAGAATGCCTTGCCGCTTTGCGTGAAGCCGTAGACGAGCGCGGTGAAGCAACCTTTATGGTCTCCGGCGGCAGTTCACCAGAGCCTCTGTATAAAGCCTTGAGTTCAGCGGATCTAAAATGGGAGTCCGTCTATGTAGCCTTGGTTGATGAGCGCTGGGTGGATTTCGACAACGAAAAAAGTAACGAAGCGTTTATTGTTCGCACCCTGATGCAGAACAATGCGGCAAAGGCTAATTTGGTCGGCATGAAGAATACTGCAGAGACACCGGCAGCTGGATTGGCTGATTGCGAAAATGCGTACCAGCAATTGGCGCAACCCTTTGATGTCACCATACTCGGTATGGGATCTGACGGCCATACCGCGTCGCTGTTTCCCCATGCTCAGGGGTTGTCCGAAGCGTTGGATGTAAACAGCGAAAGTCTGTGTGCTGCGATCACCGCCAAACAAAGCGAAGTCACAGGTACAGCGGTTGAACGGATGACCTTGAGCCTGGCTGGATTGCTGCGTTCGAAGTCCTTGCTGCTATTAATCACCGGCGAGGAAAAGTTAAATGTTCTGCGTCAGGCACAGGCGGGTACAGATGTGAATGAAATGCCCGTACGCGCAGTACTTCAGCAGCAACAAGTGCCGATTACCGTTTATTGGGCACCTTAAGTATTTGCAGCGAAACAGATAGACCAACCATATTTTTTACATATCAGGTAATGAGGGATAAATAGTGGGTTTACCAATCAACGAAATTGTCAAAGTCGCCCCCGTCGTACCCGTCATGGTGGTAGAGCGCATTGAAGATGCTGTGCCTTTAGCGCAAGCACTTTATAACGGCGGTTTGAAAGTTCTCGAAATTACCCTGCGCACTCCCTGTGCCCTGGATGCTATCACCGCCATGGTCGAAAACCTCCCCGCTGATGCGGTGATCGGTGCAGGTACCATTATTACGCCTGCTGATCTGGAAAAAGCCGTTAAAGCCGGTTCCACCTTTCTTGTCAGCCCTGGCACCACGCCAGCACTGATTGAAGCCGCAAAAGCTTCTGCTGTGCCATTGTTGCCCGGTGTGGCCACGCCAACGGAAGCCATGCATTTATTGGTAGAAGGCTTCACCCATCAAAAATTCTTCCCGGCAGAAGCGGCCGGTGGTGTGCCGATGTTGAAGTCGATCGGTGGTCCGTTGCCGCAAATTACGTTTTGTCCAACCGGTGGAATTGATTTGGCCAAGGCGCCGACCTATCTGGCGTTGCCCAATGTGGCCTGTGTCGGCGGTACCTGGATGGCGCCCAAGGAGTTGATGAAAGCGGGTCGATGGGACGAGATAGAGCGCCTGGCTCGCGAAGCGGCCAGCCTGCCTCGCTAAACCTGACTACCCTATGCGCGTGTTGCACCTGACACGCGCATTTATTTTTTTAACGTTATTGCATTAAAACCCACATCTGTGGCGTTGATAAATTAACTGGAGAACCTGTAATGACTATCAGAGTAGCTATCAATGGATATGGCCGTATCGGCCGAAATGTCTTACGCGCACTGTATGAATCTGGCAAGCGCGAGCAAATTCAAATTGTAGGTATCAATGACCTGGGCGATGCTAACCTGAATGCCCACCTGACCAAATACGACTCCGTTCACGGCGCATTTAATGGTAGCGTGGTTGTGGATGGTGACAAGATGATCGTGAATGGCGATGCTATTCGCATTACCTCTGAGCGCGACCCGGCTAAATTGCCCTGGGCTGAATTGAAGGTTGATGTGGTATACGAATGTACCGGTATCTTCACCAGCAAAGAAAAGGCAGGTCAGCATCTGGCGGCGGGTGCCAAAAAAGTCATTATTTCAGCTCCAGGCACGGACGTTGATGCGACCGTTGTATTCGGTGTGAACAACAATGTGTTGAAAGCTACCGATACCGTTATCTCTAATGCATCCTGTACCACCAACTGTCTGGCGCCTATCGCCAAAGTGCTGAATGACAACTTTGGTATCGTGCAAGGCTCGATGACCACAATCCATTCCTACACCAACGATCAGGTGCTGTCTGATGTATTCCACAAAGACATCTACCGCGCCCGTTCAGCTACTCAATCCATGATTCCGACCACAACCGGTGCAGCTAAAGCCGTTGGTCTGGTATTGCCGGAATTGAAAGGTAAGCTGGATGGTATTTCTGTGCGTGTGCCGACCATCAACGTTTCGCTGGTTGACCTGAACGTGCTGGTTGAAAAAGACGTGAGCGTAGACGCCATCAATGCGGCTATGCAGGCAGCTGCTACCACTGAAATGCCCGGCGTGTTGGCCTACGTTGACGAGCCACTGGTATCGGTTGATTACAACCACAACCCGCATTCTTCCAACTATGATGCCCTGCAAACCAAGGTGTATGGTAAGTGGGTGAAAGTATTGGCCTGGTATGACAACGAATGGGGCTTCTCCAATCGCATGCTGGATAACACGCTTGCCCTGATGCAAGCTAAATAATCCGAGAGAGCGTTATGTTAAGACGTACAAAAATCGTCAGTACCCTGGGGCCAGCATCAGAGTCGGCAGAGGTGCTGGAACAATTGATTTTGGCTGGCGTGAACGTGGTTCGTTTGAACTTCTCTCACGGCTCGCCGGAAGATCATCGTCGCCGTGCGGAAATGGTGCGTGACATTGCCGCCAAGCATAAGCTGTACGTGGCCGTGTTGGGCGATCTGCAAGGTCCCAAGATTCGTGTTGCACGCTTTGCTGAGGGTAAGATTCAGCTGAAAGTAGGCGACAAATTTATTCTTGATGCGGCACTGCCACGCGATGCCGGCGATCAGCACCAGGTGGGTATCGACTATAAGGAACTGCCCAATGACTGTCGCCCCGGCGATAAGCTGTTGCTGGATGACGGCCGGGTTGTGCTGGGCGTGGATCGTATCGAAGGCACCAAGATTTACTGCACCACGCTGGTTGGCGGTCCTTTGTCTAACAACAAGGGTATTAACCGGCAGGGCGGCGGCTTGACGGCTCCTGCACTGACAGAGAAAGACCTGGCAGACATCAAGACCGCTGCTGAGATCGACGTGGATTACCTGGCCGTTTCTTTCCCGCGCAGTGCTGAAGATATGAATTATGCGCGCTCCCTGATGGAAGCCGCCGGTGGTAAAGCCGGTCTGGTTGCCAAGGTGGAACGCGCAGAAGCCGTCGCGGATGACGCCGTACTGGATGACATTATCCGGGCGAGTGACGCGGTAATGGTTGCCCGCGGTGACCTGGGTGTGGAAATTGGTGATGCTGCATTGATTGGTGTTCAAAAGCGTATTATCGAGCGCTCCCGTGCACTGAATAAAGTGGTGATCACCGCGACCCAGATGATGGAATCCATGATCAACAGTCCGCTACCAACCCGTGCAGAAGTCTTCGACGTGGCTAACGCCGTGCTGGATGGTACCGATGCAGTGATGCTGTCAGCGGAAACAGCGGCGGGGAATTTCCCGGTGCAAACCGTTGAGGCCATGGTACGTATCATCATCGGTGCAGAAAAACATCCGATGGCAAGCTTCAGCAAGTACCGCATGGATGAAGAGTTCACATCCATCGATGAATCCATTGCACTGGCTGCTATGTATACCGCGAACCACCTGGATAAAGTGAAAGCCATTATTGCCTTCACCGAATCCGGCAGCACACCGCGCCTGATGTCAAGAGTGGGTTCGCAATTGCCGATCTTTGCATTCTCTCGCCATATGCACACCCAACGCCGCGTTGCACTTTATCGCGGCGTCTATCCGGTGCCTTTCGATACGGCGAGTACACCTTGCGCAGATGATTATTTACGTGCAGTGAATAATCTGAAGGATGCTGGTGTCCTGGTGGATGGTGATTTGGTTATCCTGTCGAGCGGTGACACGAATTTGCTTGGCGGCACCAACACGATGAAGATCCTGCGGGTCGGCGCTAAGCTTTAATCGCTGAATCTTCTCGGTTATGCGCAATCCAAAACGGCAGCTTGTCTGCCGTTTTTTATGTCGGTATTGTGTGTTTTTTATTCATCAGTAGCATGATCACCACGGAGTTCTCGTGTTCAGATATTTCGTCTTGTTGTGTATTGGAGCCTCTCTGAGTGCCGCTGTGTTTGGCCTGGAATTTAAGGGACAGTGGCAGCAGGGCGCTGTCTTATTGGGGCGTGTTCCGACAGGTACACAAGTTGAATTTATGGACCGAAGTGTACGTGTGACCGAGGATGGCCAGTTTGTTATCGGTCTGGGACGTGATGCAAAACCCCAAGCCATTGTGGCCACCATTGATGCGAGTGGAAAACGGCAGGAGCATACATTTGATGTTGCTGCGCGAGATTACAATATCCAGCGGGTGACAGGTGTCCCGCAGCGGACAGTGACTCCGTCGCCGGAGCAGATAGAACGCAGCCGCCGCGAGGCGAAGATGGCAGCAGACGCACGCAAGGTAGATTTACCTCTGCGGAATTTTGCACAAGAATTTGAATGGCCCTTGGTAGGGCGAATTACCGGGGTGTACGGTAGCCAACGATTTTACAATGGTGAGCCCAACTCTCCCCATTATGGAATAGACATCGCCGCCCCGACTGGCACCGCAGTACGGGCGCCGGCTGGCGGTGTGGTGACGCTGGTCCATCCCGATATGTTTTTTTCCGGTGGCACCCTGATTGTCGACCATGGTCACGGTTTATCATCGACGTTTATCCACCTCCACAAAATTCTGGTCGAAGAGGGTGATCACATTGAGCAGGGGCAGGTGATTGCACAAGTCGGCGCGAGCGGTCGCGCCACGGGGCCTCATCTCGATTGGCGCATGAATTGGTTTGGAGAGCGGGTTGATCCCTCATTGATGGTGGGGCCGATGCCTGAACAGAAGCCGGCTGCGTCCAAGGAATAGTCCCTGATATTCCCGGCGTTAACCTATGGTGGCCATAGCGCAAGGCTAGAGACAGCCTCCTGCCCGACAGTGTAAGATACCGCCCTTTTAAACCTCTTGACCGTCGCCCGCGAGCGGCGGTTTATGGATCAAGCAGAGTCAGTGTCATGATCGATAAAAAACTTCTCAGCATTTTAGTCTGCCCGGTCAGCAAGGCCGAGTTGGAATATCAACCGGAAAAACAGGAACTGGTCTGCTGGGCAAGTGGCTTGGCTTATCCGATTCGTGACGGCATTCCTGTCATGCTTGAAAGTGAAGCTCGCCAATTGACGAGTGAAGAAAAAGCCCAACGTAATAGCTGATTGCTGTCTACCTTTTCCCTTGCCATGCAGAGTTGATGAACGATCTATGAAGAGCGCAGAAATTCGTGACGCTTACTTGAAATTTTTTGAGAGCAAAGGGCACACCATTGTTCCCAGCAGCTCATTGATTCCGGGTAATGACCCCACGTTGCTATTCACCAATGCGGGGATGGTGCAGTTTAAAGATGTATTCCTGGGCGGCGACAAACGCAGCTACACCCGTGCAGCCAGTTCCCAGCGATGTGTGCGTGCCGGTGGCAAGCATAATGACCTTGAAAATGTGGGCTACACCGCAAGACACCATACATTTTTCGAGATGCTGGGTAACTTCAGTTTTGGTGACTACTTCAAGCGTGATGCCATCCAGTTTGCCTGGGAATTTTTGACAGAAGTCTTGAAGCTTCCCAAAGAGCGTTTATGGGTAACAGCACATATTTCCGACGATGAAGCAGCCGATATCTGGGTAAAAGAAATAGGCGTAAGCCCTGATCGTATTTCGCGTCTTGACGCGGATAACTTCTGGCAGATGGGTGATACAGGTCCTTGTGGTCCCTGTACTGAAATTTTCTATGACCATGGTGAAGATATTCCCGGTGGCCCTCCCGGCAGTGAAAATGATCACCTGGATCGTTACATTGAAGTCTGGAATGTGGTGTTCATGCAATATGAACGTCAAACCGACGGCACCCTGATTCCCTTGCCCAAGCCCTCTGTTGATACCGGTATGGGCCTGGAGCGTATTGCTGCCGTCATGCAGCATGTGCACAACAATTACGATATCGATTTATTCCAGCACCTGCTAAAGGCGGCGGCGCAAGCTACCGGTACCCAGGATATGGAAAATAAATCCCTGCGGGTTATTGCCGACCATATTCGTTCCTGCTCATTCCTGATCAGTGATGGTGTTCTCCCCTCCAATGAAGGGCGCGGCTACGTTCTGCGCCGCATCATTCGCCGCGCGACTCGCCATGGTAACCAGTTGGGTCAAAAACAGCCTTTTTTCCACAAGTTGGTTGCGGCATTGGCCGACGTTATGGGGGATGCTTATCCGGAACTGGTAAAAAACCGTGCGCATATAGAGCGCATCCTGTTGCAGGAAGAAGAGCAATTTGAAAAGACGCTGGACAAGGGAATGGCTGTGTTGGAAGACGCTCTGGCAAAGCTGAATGGTTCAGAAATCCCCGGTGAGGTGGTCTTCACACTTTACGACACCTACGGTTTTCCACTGGACTTGACCAATGATATCGCTCGCGAGCGTGGCTTGACGATTGATATGCCCGGTTACGACAAGGCGATGGAAGCTCAGCGCGCCCGTGCCCGTGCTGCTGGCGCTTTTAAGGTGGACTACACCGCCGCCGGGTTGGATGTTCCGGCCACAGAGTTTATAGGCTACAGCTCTCTGGCAGAGCAGGGTGTGATCCTCGCGCTGCTAAAAGGCGGTGCAGCAGTAGATCACCTCAGTGAAGGTGACGATGGTGTGGTTGTTCTGGATCGCACGCCCTTCTATGGTGAATCGGGCGGACAGGTGGGTGACTCCGGGTATATTGAGAGTGGTTCCAGTCGCGCAGAAGTCCGGGATTGCCAAAAACAGGGTGATAGTCATTTGCATATTGTGCATGTGCTGCAAGGAACCCTGCGTGTAGGTGACACGATTAAGGCTAAAGTTGATGAGAACGTGCGTCAGGCTACGGCCTTAAATCACTCTGCCACACATTTATTACATGCCGCCTTACGTAAAATACTGGGCGAGCATGTGACGCAAAAAGGTTCGTTGGTGGATTCTGAGCGTCTGCGTTTTGATTTCTCCCACTTCGAAGCTGTTAAGCCTGAGCAATTGAAAGCGATTGAAGTGCTGGTTAACGACCAGATCCGTGCGAACAGTGCGGTAACGACCGACCACTGTGATATGGATGAAGCCAAAGCCAAGGGTGCAATGGCGTTATTTGGCGAAAAATATGGTGATCGGGTGCGCGTATTGACCATGGGTGAAGGTTTTTCCGTGGAGCTTTGCGGGGGTACGCATGTCAGTCGTACTGGTGATATCGGCTTGATGCGAATTACCTCAGAGTCAGGTGTTGCCGCAGGTGTCCGGCGTATTGAGGCGGTAACCGGAGCCAAGGCGCTGGCTTTGTTCGACAATCTGGATCAATTGGTGGAGAGCGCCACCCGCACACTTAAAACGAATCGCGATAACCTCATTGAAAAAATCGAGCAATTGACCAATCAAAATCGCAAGCTGGAAAAAGACCTGGCGCAAATGAAGACTCGCCTGGCCACTTCCGGCGGTGGTGATGTGCTCGGTCAGGCGCGCGATATCGAGGGGATTAAAGTGCTGGCACTGAATCTGGAGGGTGCCGATAGTAAATCGCTGCGCGACACCGTGGACCAGTTCAAGAATAAGCTGGGCAAAGCAGTTGTTCTGCTGGCGACGGTAGAAGAGGACAATAAAGTAGCCCTGGTTGCTGGTGTAACCCAAAACCTCACCGATAAAATCAAGGCCGGCGATTTAATGCGCCATGTGGCTGAACAGATCGGCGGCAAGGGCGGTGGCAGACCGGATATGGCGCAGGGTGGTGGCAATGATGTCCCCGCGCTGGAAAGCGCTTTGGCTTCTGTTGTCTCCTGGGTGGAGCAGCAACTGAAGTCTCATTAACTGTAAGGAAACGTGAAAATAGCGCTTATTTTGCGCTTTTTTGTTGTGATTGATTAACTTTTCGAGCAATTTGTTGTTTAATTGCCCGCCGTTTGCGGTGCGCTAATTGTGGCTTCTGTTTCATTTTAATGAGGGATAGGCTGGGAATGAGCTTATTGGTTCAAAAGTATGGTGGTACCTCCGTGGGGTCCATCGAGCGTATAGAAGCTGTCGCCGATAAAGTGGCCGCTTTCCGCGCCCAAGGCCACGACATGGTCGTGGTGTTATCCGCTATGAGTGGCGAAACCAACCGCCTGATAGGGTTGGCCCAACAAATTCAGCAGACACCAGACCCGCGTGAACTGGATGTTTTGGTGTCTACAGGAGAGCAGGTAACCATTGCTCTTTTATGTATGGCGTTGAAAAAGCGCGGTGTGGACGCAAGATCCTATACTGGCGGCCAGGTTCGCATCCTGACAGACAATGCTCATACCAAGGCCCGCATTCAGGCTATCGATGAAACCAACATGAGAGCCGACTTACAGGCTGGTCGTGTGGTCGTGGTAGCGGGATTCCAGGGGGTAGATGAGCAGGGCAATATCACGACATTGGGTCGTGGCGGTTCTGACACCACCGGTGTGGCATTGGCCGCCGCACTCAAAGCCGATGAATGCCAGATCTATACCGATGTTGACGGCGTATATACCACTGATCCTCGTGTTGTCGAGCGTGCGCGCCGGCTTGAAAAGATTACCTTTGAAGAAATGCTGGAGATGGCCAGCCTGGGCTCAAAAGTCCTGCAAATCCGCTCGGTGGAATTTGCCGGCAAATACAACGTGCCCCTGCGTGTACTGTCCAGTTTCAAAGAAGGCCCAGGTACCCTGATTACCCTCGATGAGGAAAACTCTACAATGGAACAACCGATTGTCTCCGGTATTGCATTTAACCGCGATGAAGCAAAAGTGACTGTTGCCGGTGTGCCTGATACACCCGGCGTAGCGGCCAAAATCCTGGCTCCGATTGGTGCGGCTAACATCGAAGTCGATGTGATTGTGCAAAACGTTGCAGCGGATAACACTACCGACCTGACGTTTACCGTGCATAAAAACGATATGAACAAAGCCGTCGCTGTGCTGCAAAGCGTGGCCAAAGAAATTGGCGCACGGGAAGTTCGCAGTGATGACAAAGTCGCCAAGGTGTCTATAGTTGGAGTAGGTATGCGTTCCCACGCTGGTGTGGCGTCGCGCATGTTTACTGCCCTGGCGCAGGATAGTATTAATATTCAAATGATCACGACCTCTGAAATCAAGATTTCGGTGATTATTGATGAGCGTTATCTGGAGTTGGCTGTGCGCAGTTTGCACACCGCATTTGGCCTGGATGCCGAGCCGTCGGAGAACAGAGTGCGGGGGTAATAGTTACTCCGCGCGGCGAATAACAAGCAAGACTCTAGCGGTACAGTAAGGCTGTTTGGTGAGCTACAAACAGAAAATTTTGGGGGTTTCTTCCTTTTCGCTAAAAGTAGACGATACTTATTCCGGAGCTAAGCAGTTCTGGTAGCGACAGGGGTTAGTCGAGAGACGGCGAAGGACATTGGAGTCTCAGTCGTACTCTTACAGGATGAGTGAAGGAGATTAAAGATGTTGATTTTGACCCGCCGTATTGGCGAAACCTTGATGGTTGGTGATGAAGTAACCGTAACTGTACTGGGTGTGAAAGGTAACCAGGTTCGTATCGGTGTAAACGCACCTAAAGATATTGCAGTGCATCGCGAAGAAATTTATCAGCGTATTCAACGCGAAAAGCAAAATCAGGATGAACAGCCTAACTAATCACCTCCGTGGTGTTTGGCTTGTTTGTATAACCTGCTTTGTGTGTGCTCGCGGCGGAGATAGCCTAATAAGCCGCCGCGCAGTTCACTATGAAACTCTTCCCTTTGTTTACCTATTTTATATTATCAGGCTTACGCCGAAGACGGCGCATTAGCGGTATAAAATTCATATCAAGCCTTTGATTTTTTTTGAAATATGGTATTATGCCGCACCTGTTGAGACGGCGATCCACTCTTACGCCGGCTGAAATTTTTATAGTTTTCAACAGGTTACAAATTGATCATTTGATTGATTTGATTTAATCCGGAGAGGTGGCCGAGTGGCCGAAGGCGCGCCCCTGCTAAGGGCGTATACCCGTTAAACGGTATCGAGGGTTCGAATCCCTCTCTCTCCGCCATATTAAAAAGCCCGGTTATCGCTAACCGGGCTTTTTTATTTTGTGTGGAGGTATTTCGGAATTCGTTTGTCATTAGGGTAAATGTTTCGAAAGCGCATGACAAATTGGCAGGAGAGCCAATTTGCACAGCGAAGCTGCCCGAAGGGTGAGCCATAGGGATGTGGCGAATGAATCTTCCCTGTAGCTCCCTCAATTCATCCATGAATTGAGGGTTTCGAAACATTTACCCTAACGCCAAACTCGCATTGTGTGAGCATCCGTCCTTACAAAGAATTTATTTTAGTTATTTCTTCATTTAATTTTTCCAGCGAATTTTGATATTCGATAACGCGCCTGCGCTCATTGGTTACAATTTCCGCAGGAGCTTTCTCCAGGAAAGCAGGATTACTCAGCTTCGACGTTATTTTGTCAATTTCTTGCTGGAGTTTGCCCTGTTCCTTTTTGAGTCGGGCAATTTCCGCATCTTTATCGATTAGATCTGCCATTGGCACCAGGATTGTCATACTGCCGATGACTCCCGAAGCCGAAAATGGCCCTTCTTCGATCGGCTCCAGCCATGAAATATTTTCAATGGATGCCATTTTCTTCAATAGCGGCTGGTTTCGATTTAGCACTTCCTTGTAATCATGGGATGCGCCTTTAATATAAATCGGTAAATCCTGCCCGGGTGGTACATTGTATTGTCCGCGAATATTGCGCACCACGAGGATCAATCGCTGTATTGCATCAACTTCATAACTTGCTCCGGCATCAATGCGATTCTCATCCGCTTGTGGATACTGACTCAACATAATGGTGTCACCGGTTGCTCCGGCGAGAGGTTTGATTTTCTGCCAGATTTCTTCGGTGATAAAAGGCATTAGCGGATGGGACAGACGCAGAATGGTTTCCAATACGCGAATCAGCGTGCGGCGGGTGCCTTTCTTTTGTGCGGCGCTGGCGTTTTCGTCCCATAACAGTGGCTTGGATAACTCCAGGTACCAGCTACAGTATTCGTCCCAGACGAATTCATAAATGGCTTGGGCCGCCAGGTCCAAACGGTATGTGTCCAGCGCTGTGCATACGGTTTTTTCGGCCAGTTGCAGTTTGCTGATGATCCAGCGATCCACTACCGACAATTCGTAATCTTGCGAGCCATCCTGGCCGCAATCCTGATCTTCACATTGCATCAGTACATAGCGGGTCGCATTCCAGATTTTGTTACAGAAATTGCGATTGCCTTCGACCCGGCCCATATCAAATTTGATGTCACGTCCGGTCGATGCAAGTGAACAGAAGGTAAAGCGCAGTGCATCGGTGCCATAGGCGGCAATGCCGTCAGGAAATTCCTTGCGGGTTTGCTTTTCAATCTTGGCTGCATCCTGTGGCCGCATCAAACCGGTGGTGCGTTTTTGGACGAGGGTTTCAAGGTCGATGCCATCGATAATATCCAAAGGATCGAGCACGTTGCCCTTGGACTTCGACATTTTCTGCCCTTGGCTATCGCGAACCAGTCCATGCACGTAAACCGTTTTAAACGGAATCTGCGCTTGCCCCTGGTCGTCTTTTACCAGGTGCATGGTCAACATAATCATCCGGGCAACCCAGAAGAAAATAATATCGAAACCTGTCACCAATACATCAGTAGGGTGGAATTTCTTTAGAAAATCGGTTTGTTCGGGCCAGCCTAATGTAGAGAAGGTCCAGAGTCCGGAGCTGAACCAGGTGTCGAGTACGTCTTCATCCTGTTGCAATGGCAGGTCGGCAGCCAAATTATATTTTGTGCGCACCTCGGCTTCGTTGCGGCCAACGTACACCTGGCCATTTGCGTCATACCAGGCGGGAATGCGGTGGCCCCACCAAAGCTGCCGGGAAATACACCAATCCTGGATATCGCGCATCCAGGAAAAGTACATATTCTCATATTGCTTGGGCACAAATTCGATCCGCCCGTCTTCCACGGCGGCAATAGCCGGTTCCGCCAGGGGTTTGGTGCTGACATACCACTGATCGGTGAGCCAGGGTTCAACCACTACGCCAGACCGGTCGCCACGCGGTACCTTCAGGGCGTGGTCATCAATTTTTTCCAGCAGGCCGACATCTTCAAAGGCAGCGATGATTTGTTTGCGCGCTTCGTAACGATCCAGACCGGCAAATTGGGTTGGCAGGCTGCTGTCCACCTGTGCATTTACGCTGCCGTCGACGTTGAATATTTGCGCGCCGGGCAGAATGGCAGCATTCTTATCCAGAACGTTAATCAACGGCAGGTTGTGGCGTTTACCGACTTCATAGTCGTTGAAGTCATGGGCCGGTGTGATCTTGACGCAGCCAGTGCCGAATTCACGGTCCACATAATCATCGGCAACAATGGGGATTAATCGGTTTACCAGCGGCAGTACAACGAATTTACCAATAAGCGAACGGTAGCGTTCATCTTCAGGATGAACGGCCACGGCGCTGTCGCCCAGCATGGTTTCGGGCCGGGTAGTGGCGACTACCAGATAATTTTTTCCATCTGCGGTGGTGGCGCCATCAGCTAACGGATAACGCAGATGCCAGAGGTGACCTTTTTCGTCGTGGTTCTCCACCTCCAGATCGGAGATGGCGGTGTGTAATTTCGGGTCCCAGTTAACCAGCCGTTTGCCGCGATAGATCAAGCCATCATCGTGCAAGCGAACGAACGCTTCCTGCACCGCGCGCGATAGTCCTTCGTCCATGGTAAAGCGCTCACGGCTCCAATCCACAGAAGACCCAAGGCGACGGATCTGGCGAGTAATCGTACCGCCAGATTGCTCCTTCCATTCCCATACCTTGTTCAAAAATGCTTCACGCCCCAAGTCGTGACGGCTGACGCCTTGCGCTGCGAGCTGACGTTCTACGACCATTTGTGTGGCGATGCCCGCGTGATCAGTACCTACCTGCCAAAGCGTGTCGTCACCTTTCATTCGACGATAGCGAATCAAGGCATCCATCACTGCATTATTGAACCCGTGGCCCATATGCAGGCTGCCGGTGACATTGGGTGGGGGAATCATGATGCAGTAAGGATCCCCCTCACCGCTGGGTTTGAAGTAACCCTTTTCTTCCCAGGTTTGATACCACTGATTCTCGATGGCGTGGGGCTGGTAGGTTTTATCCATGGAACTGTGTAACCCTGATGTCGTTTGATAACGGAAATGAAAAATGATAAGGGGTCGGATTATACATGCCGAGGCGCTGGTGGCCTAGGTTTCAGGCTTGCAGGGCGTGATCAGGATCTGTTTTGGTGGGGCAGCTTTGTTGCATAATGGGCTCCCCCTTGGGCTTGGTCCTATCCTATAGTTTATTGTCAATCCGGCTTGCAGGAAGTCCGGTCAGGTATGAATTCATGGCATTACTCGATCAACCAAAAAAGAATTTTTATAAGTTCAGATACTATTTGCGTGGTGGGCTGAACTATCTCGTCCATCCTAAAGTATGGCAGCGCCGATTGGATGAAATATTGAGGTCGTTTGATCAGCTGAGCCCAGCCGAGCAACAAGCAATCATGCAGCGTGTTAATTATTACAACAAATTGCAGTCACCATTTGTGTTGCCGGAAAAACTGAATTTTGAAAATCAGCTGTACAGCGGCAAGAAAAGTGCCGCTTATACACTGGATTTTAAATCATTGATCCGTTATTTCCCCAAGGATATTTCTTACTCCTACCTTTTTGGAGATATTGTTGATGTGCCGGATGTTCCCACTTTTTTAAAAAGCCGACCGATTTGTGCTGATCAAAGCAATCAGAATTCGGTGTTGTTGAAGTTGAACAAGATTCGGCATTACTATGTGGTGAAAGATAAGATTAAGTTCGAGGATAAAATCCCAAAATTGGTATGGAGGGGAAAGTCTAATAGGCCCGAAAGAGTCAAGCTGTTGGAAGAGTATTTCGACAATCCGGTTTGTGATTTTGGCGATACCCACCACAAAAATAAACGTACCATTTATGAGCGGCCCTTCCTCACTATTCCCCAGCAATTGGAATATCGTTACATATTAAGTATAGAGGGTAATGATGTTGCCACTAACCTGAAGTGGATTATGGCTTCCAACTCATTATGTTTCATGCGCAGACCGCGATTTGAAACCTGGTTTATGGAGGGGGCATTGATTCCGGATTTACATTATGTGCTTCTCAAAGATGATCATTCAGATTTGGAAGAAAAAGTTAATTTTTATAACGAACATCCAGAAGAGGCGCAACAAATAGTCGCTAACGCTAACGACTATATGAAGAAGTTTTTTAATGAAGGCACAGAGTTGTTGATATCTCTTCTGGTGATGGATAAGTATTTCAGGTTATCTAAGGAATCTCTGAAAAATTCCCAAAATTTGGCACAATAGCGCAACCACAACCACCGGTGAACACCATGAGCCAATTGCCCTTGCCGAAGTCGAATACGCCATCAAAAAACGCACCACCTGCCGAGAAAAATTCCTGGCTCGACTGGAAGAGCTTTTTCCGTGGCAAAAACTAAAGCAGCAATTGAGCAAAGATTACCAGAAAACCGGGCCCGGTAGGCCATATTCACTTTATGCAGCTGGTGTAAAATCTCAGCGATCCGGAGATGGAAGACTACTTGTACGAAGTTGATTCCATGCGTCGTTTTGCCCTCCTACGGTTGTGTGAAAGCATCCCTGACGAAATCACCATCCTTAACTTTCGCCAGTATGTTGAAACCCACAAATTTGGCAAAAGGATATTCGACACGATTAATCAGCATTTAGCAGATAAGGGGGGTGCGGCTGCGCGAGGGTGCTATTGTTGATGCCACCATTATTGCTGCGCCAACATCCACCAAAAATGCAGACGGCGAACACGATCCGGAAATGCATCAGGTTAAGGAGGGTAATGAGTGACATCATGGAATGAAAATGCACATCGGTGTCGATGACCACCTTGGTTTAATTCACAGCATCGCCACGGTGGCAGCCAATGAGCTCGATATTACCCGAACCGATAAATTGCCGCACGGTGATGAGCAGCGCGTATGGAGTGATGCAGGCCATCTCGGGGTAGACAAACGAGAAGAGCATACCACTCGTCTGGTGGATTGGTTTATTGCGATGCGCCCTGGTAAACGGGCGAAGCTAGCCAAGCCAGATCCATTGGCGCAGGCAGAAAAAATGAAGGCCAGCGTACGGGCAAAAGTAGAACATGCCTCTTTCTACATCAAGCGCGTGTTTCATTACAGCAAGGTTCGCTATCGCGGGTTGGAAAAAAATACCAACCGTTTATATGTGTTGGCGGGTTTGGCAAACCTGTTGCGGATGAAATCGTGCTTACTGCCCTAGGGGTAGTCCGCCTGTAATGTGCCGCCACGGTGAATTACAGGCGAAAAAAATAAAAAACAGTGGGTTTGCTTGCAAAATTTTTGCGATTCTCTTTTGCGGAGTATGATGTTTTAAAAAGAGATAATTTTTTAGAGGGTCCCTAAAAATTCTTAATTTCTCCATATGCTAATCATTATCTGTTCATCGGTAGATTCTTTTAAAAAGTATTTACAATGCTTTAAGCATTATAGGCATATATTGATTGAAATTTACATTCGTTAGGCGCTATAGTGGTCAAGTAAATTTAGCCACAGTTTAAGCGATACTCGCGTATGCTCGTTCAGCCATTACTGGCGACAAGCCTCCGTTGTGTCTGTGCGGCCTCGTTTGACTGTAGTAACTCAGCACATAATTCGCTATTGAAAATTCAGCTTCCTTAAAATTTCGATAGCCGAATGTCGGTGCCCACTCGGTTTTTAAACTTCTAAAGAACCGTTCCATTGGTGCATTGACGCTCCTATGTCAAGAGACGCTTCTAATTTTTGATAAATCGTTCAAGATGAGAGGGTAAACCTCTCTAGCTATGTATCGTTTCAGGCATCGATAAATTTCTTTAGTTGTGAGTCCTTCTGTAGTCCACCGAGCAACATATTGTCTCGTTCTCGGATCACTGCGAGCCCTAACTAGAGTTATCGTCCAAAGCGCATTGTTAGCTGCTCTGTTACCTCCTCGACTTAAACGGTGCCGCACAGTCTTACCCGATGACGCTGGTAATGGATTTACACCACACAATGCAGCAAGAGCAGATTCATTCTTGAGGCGTTCAGGGTTATCACCGGCAACCGTAACTAGGGTAGCAGCTGCATATGGCCCGATACCCATCCGAGAACGGAGGCTTTTGCAATGCTCCTGGGTGAGCATATCCAGACTTTTATCCAAGTGATCAAGCTCCTCAGCGAGCGTCATCCAGCGCTTGGCAAGCTTAACGTTGCCATAAGTGTATAGCAGACTCGATCTTCCAAGGGAGCGCACCGATATGCAAGCCTTTGCACACTCATAAGGCTTGGTCCGCCAAAGACGCTCGCGGACTTCTTGCGGAGCACTTACTAGCAGCGCTCGAATCTGGTTCATAGCTTGCGTCTTGGCTTTTACAGCACTGCGTCTGGCAACCGCTACCATTCGGATTTCTTCACATGCTCCGCTTTGATTTTTAGGAATAGCCGTCGCTGTTCCAGCTAATACCGCTCGGGCAGCATTTTCAGCATCCAATGGATCTGACTTACCTTGCATTCTGCGTTTACTGCGATCGGGCCGATTAACCTCAATCACTACTACGCCCTGACTTGCTAAAAACCGGTAGAGCGCTGCACCATAAGTTCCAGTACCCTCGATTCCTGCGCGTGTTAGCTTGCCAAATGTGGTTGCCCAGTGAAGCAAATCAGCATAGCCATGTGAGTTTACCGAAACGCACCATGTTCCGAGTAAGTTGCCAGATTGATTTATTGTGGCAGCAACATGGACATCCAGATGAGTATCCACTCCTAAAATAACTTCTCGCGATTCTGACGGGTTCATGGGTTAGTCTCCAGAGTGAATAGCCTGGCATTACCAACCTTAACCTCAGGACAGGACACTCAGGATGCAGCACAAGGCTCCTATTAGGTCACTTTAGCTAAGCCCAGTAATGTCTGGGTAACACTGCATTTAGTTGACAGGTCAATGCAAAGGCATGCAAAGAGCCAATCCCAGCACGGGTCAAACCAAAGCAGTGTTCGTAAGCATAGTAGACTGAGTATCCCAACAGTTGCCGCGACGATTCATGCTCTGCTCAATCTGATAGCGCCATAATAATTGCCGATAACTTTTGCTGGTGTAATGGCAACCCTGGCCTGAATGAAACATCAAGCTTTTGGGCCTTCCTCGTGCTTCAAACGCCAGCTCACTGTCGGGCGACAAAGAAAACGCCCAGCCAATCGGGCTGCGTGCAAATAAATCCAATACAACGGCAAGCGGGTACCAATCCAAATGTAAGTCACACCGCCACGCCAGGCTTGATTTGGCTTTGGCGCAGTAAATTGCCGATCCAATTTATTTGGGATAACAACATGCTCTTGCTCTGCCTTTGTAGTTGTATTTCGGTACTTGGCAACTCACTAATTCCAGTTTTTTCATCAGCTTGCTGGCTCGATAGCGGCTTAGCTTAGTTCCTCTGACGGTCACCATCTCTGCGACAGTTCTGGCACCCGCAGAACCGTGGCTTTGCGCATGAACACCACGCACTTCACTTAGTAAATGAATCGTCTCGCATCAATATCGCTCGGCCTTTCTGACCAGTATCGATAGCTACTGCGATGAATACCAAATGCATTGCATAAAATCTTTACGCTGTAGCTCTGCTTGAGTTCGTAAATTATCGCAAACTGTTCAGCGAGTCGGATATCAAGAGAGCGGTAGCCTTTTTTAGAATTTCGTTTTCCGTTTCAATGCGTTTTCTTTTCCAGCTCCCGAATGCGCTGTTGCTCAGGAGTGACGGGAGCGCCTTTCGTCGGCTGCCCGCAGTTGTTTAACCCCTTTTATCCATCGTGGATAAACCTACTCCCATAGATTCTGCTGCATCGTGAATGGTGTAACCTTTCTCTACAACCAGCTGCGCGGTTTCATGGCGAAATTCAGGGCTAAATGTTAGTCTGGTACGTTTGCTCATTGGGCTCCTATTAATTGTGTGAAGCGATAATATCACTTCTAATTGGGAAGCCAAATTCACTATGCCACTACACACCAATAATATCGCTGATCGACTCGAAGGCTCTTACAAATAATTTTTGAGATAATTTTCGGGATGGAAATAGTTTTATTAATGTCTCATTAACGGGAACAGGCAGCTTTTTTCGATGGCTAGCTTTATTCTGTTTATCCGCTAAGGTATAATTAATCGCCGGTTTGGCGCCTAACTTTTAACATAAGGATTATTTATGAGATATTTAGTGTTTTTTCTAGTGGGTTTCGCATTTAATACTGTTCAGGCGGTTGAATGGTTAAATAAAAGCAATAATATTGGAACCTTTATGGGTTATGAAGATGGATATAATCAAAAGGATGCTATGTACTTTTGCCGCGAAAATAATCGAACGGATGGCACTACAGTTGTAGGAAAAGCGATTGTCAAACAAGGTAGAAGCGGCCCTCTCAGTACAGCAGTTTGCTATATTCCTTGGGGTGGAAAAGAAAACTCTCGTAAAGAAAACTTTGACCTTTTAGTCTTACCTGAAGGCTGGCGTTTCAGTCATATAGATTCACAGGCATCGCTGATTAACTTGGATTCCTACGAGCGAGGCAACCCTCCCAAAGCAACCTATGGTTGCGCCCATTATCCTACTGGGATAATTGGTAAATACTTTGTAGAGCACAATGCATGCTATTACCCTTATGGTGGAAAGGAGCGGAAAGAAACAAATAAGGAAAGGTTTCGAGTCCTCACATATTGCAATACTGGCATCAGTCATATTGGTAATGGCTACTGCAATACGCCATTGAATGGTTATTGACCATTTAAAAGTTTTCTACCAAGGCGGGATGTTCGCACCACTCGGTGGGGCGTCCTCCCGAGGATGTTACGTAAGAGCAAAAAATCGAACAAAAATTAAGCACTCTTTTCAAATTCAATCGGGCTGTTGTATGTTCTGGTCCAGCAAAACCGGGCAGGTTAATCTGAGCATTTCAAATTGAACCGGTGACACGCTTCCGTTAGCTGTATGTGGCCGATCTACATTGTAATACTTAATGTAAGCTGCAACATCTGTCTTCGTATGGTTACGTGTCGGCTGCGGCACCTTGAAAATCCAGTCGTGCTTCAGACTACCAAAGAATGGCTATACCACCGCATTATCCCGACATGCACCTACATCGCCCATCAATGCCTTTAGCCCATAACTTTCACGCAATTTGGGTAGCGTCGACCTGCATATTGCGAACCTCTATCATCGTGAAAGACTAAACTTTTTGGTGGCCGCCTTAGGTTTACAGCTTTGATCGTTGCCTTGCAAATCTAATCAGTCGTCACACGCTTGTCGATATACCAGCCCGCTATCCAACGTGATAAAAGATCCATCACAACCGCTAAGTACATCCAGCCTTTCGCAGTTTTTAAGTAGGTGATATCGCCTGTCCATACCTTGTTTGCAGCAATTGGGTTAAAAATTTTTGATTGCAAATTCCCTGCAGTCTGATCGCCATCTTTGCGCTTTGTTGTTGCCTCGTACGCAAGGCGCTGTTTCGCAATCAAATTCAGCGTTTTCATCAGCGACGTGCTTTGTCACGGCCTATTTTGAAACTTTCTTTGTGCAATTTTTTTGCCAGCTCTCGGCTACCCAGGCTGTCCCTGCTTGCATAGACCAATTCTTTCGCTCGGCGATACAGAGTCAGGTCAACAGCAGTGAGGGGTGCGCCTCCCACGCACAGAAGCCGGCTTGTCAACCTGCATGATCCTACAAGCCCGTACCGAATAGCCGGTCGATTGCTTGTCTATGAAAGTAAACTTTACTTCATTTCCCTCACGAAGACGGCGCTGGCCTTTTTAAAATCTCTTTCTCCGTACGCAGCTCTTATTCAGGGTCAGTACTTTCTCATCCATCTGCTGCTTGTGAAGCTCTTTTCAGCGATGCAGTATGTTGGCTGCTATGCCTGGTGATTTCGCGGCTTCCGGAACTGAATACCTTTGCTCAAACACAAGAGCAAGTGCTTCGTCTTTAAACTATTTCAGGTATTGTTTGTAACTGCGCTTTTGACTCATACTGACACCAATGGTTGAGGGTTATTGTCTCTCATCAATGTGTCCTGTTCCATTAGACCACTACAGTATCGGCGTCTAAAGTGTACTCACTCACATCCGTAAGTGCGATGTGGCGCTAACGCCCAAATGACTGCAATTAATGGTGAATTTTCAATGAAAACAAAAAAAATACTGATAATACGTTTCCGACGGGTGGGGGATGCGGTGCTCTCGACGGTGCTCTGCACAAGTCTGCGTCGTAGTTTTCCGAATGCACAAATTGATTATGTGTTGAACGAGGGCATTGCGCCTTTGTTTGAGGGGCATCCGGATGTGGATAATATTATTACCTTTACAGAGAAAGAGAACGCAAATATTCTGCTGTACGCCAGAAAAGTTTGGCAAATCATGCGTAATTGTCACTACGATGTCATTATTGATACTCGAAGCACCATTAAAACGCTATTTTTCCCGTTGTTCTCTCCATCGACACTGTATCGTATTGGTACTAAGAAAAAATACAATCTTTTTTTGCATAACTATCGGATAGATAACCGTTCCGACAGTAGTGAAAACGTAATCCTTCGTCTACTAAGATTGCTGAAACCCTTGGAGGCTATAGGAAGTATCCAGTATTGCAAAGACTTTACGCTGGCGTTGCCGGACGCGGAAGTTGCAAGCTTTCGTCAAAAAATGTCAGCGTCTGGCGTAGATTTTGGGCGGCCAGTGATAATAGCCGCTGTGACGGCCCGGCTGGCTCATAAAGTATGGGATAAAGATCGCATGAAAGAAATTTTGCGTCGCATGATTGAAAAATATCAGGCGCAAATCATCTTTAACTACGGCAATGCTGAGGAAGTTTTTGCAAAAGCGCTTCACCACGACATGCATGATGACCCCAATATCTTTACCAATATCGAAGCTTCATCCTTGCGCGAATTAGCGGTAATGATGGCAAACGCTGACTTCTTCTTTGGTAATGAGGGTGGGCCGCGGCATATATCACAAGCTTTAGGGTTGCCGTCCTATGCCATATTTCCACCGGGAATCTCTAAAACACTCTGGCTGCCGATGACGGAAGAGCAGAAATGCTTGGGTATAAGTCCTGATGATGTATGCTCGCACAAAGAACAAAAAAACATGAGCTATAAGCAGCGGTTTGATTTGATTACTGTTGAACAGGTATGGCAGGGGGTGGATTCCATATTGCAGCGATATGTGGGTAACAAAGCTCATTGACGCCAGGCGGTGTGTTGGCGTGCCTGGATATAAAAACCATCATATTCTTCAGTTGGTCTCGCTCCAATTACTATCCTTCCCTGGATGGCATTTCATCCGTTTACAGGTCGCGGATTAAATAGACAGGCGAGCCGGAAATACTGACGCTGCCCAGCGTGTTTCCGTCGCGCTCAAGGGCGTAAGAGTAGCGAAGCTCAGAGGGTATCGGGTGTACGCCTTGCTCGGCCCAGCCCATAACAATTGTGCGTTCTGTGGTTTGAAATTCCATCAAATAAAGGCCGTTGTCGCTGGGTAGCTTGCGAATAAAATCCGCTTTGCCCAGCAGTTGTATAAAAATTTGCAGCGCGTTAAATGCAGGTCTTTGACGAAAATTGTCTACATCATCGATCAGGCCATAACCGTGCGCAGATAAACGCCACCAGAAAACCTGATCCACATAGCCGGAACAAAGCGTAATAACGAGATAGCGCAGCATATAATTTGCATACTCGTCTTCTGTTTCTCCGGGTTCTTCTCTGCGCCATTTGGGAGTTGTGTAAGGGCAGCCAATCGGTGACCAAATGCCAGCATATTTCACCGGCCAATTAACTTCTGACACAATAACCTTGTCATCGCAGCGATCTGACCATTGGGCAACGGCTTTAAGAAGTGCGCATTTTTCAAGTGTTGCGAAGCGACCCTGCTTGCTTTCCGGAGCGCCCCGGCGGTCGACATACAACAAATGCGAGAGAGCATGGAGCCGGTTTCCGGATGGTATTGCATTGAGTGCTGCTATAACGGGATGGTACTCAAAATCAATACAAGCCGGACCGGTTAACTTGATGTGTGGATAACGCTGTTGTAACGCAAACGCCGGTGCCATCAGTACACCGTATTCCTGCGCGCTCCAGATGCCCCACTTAACCCGGTTACTGGCATGTGTGACTTCTATATGAGCCACCTTATCCGCAATGGCACCAATCACTATTTCCAGGAAAGCGGACCATTGCTCTGGGTGTAAGACGGCCTGTCGATCTTGCAAGATGGCAACCATGATCTCCACGCCTTCTTTGTGCAAATCCTCCACTAACGCGATTCCCCGGTGCCAGTCTTCATGGGTTTCATGATGCGCAAAGCGAATCAGTACGGGTATATTTCCCAAGGCTTTCAGTAGCGACAACTCGTGCGAAATATATTCTGCTTTCGGATGTAGCGCGACGCCTACACGGCCGTGCATTGAAACGGTTTGTTGGTAGCGTTGCTTGAGCAGTTGCTGATAACGTTTATAGATACTGGGAGCACTGGTGGCCGATTGCCACATCATGGATAGCATGTAGCCCCACTTGCGATTTTTATTTTTCTCTTTGCCTCCCAGGACGATCATGGGTTGTGCAGATTTTTCATCCCACAGCCAAATGTCTTGCAGTGGCGGATAGGTGGAGCGAACTTTAGGCCGCTTTTGATCTCGCCAATAGCGAATAGGGTGACGCCACTTGCTGCTACGCCTGTGTCCCCAAAATCGTTTGCGGGCTTTTTGTTCCTGCTTTTCAAAATCTTTCGGAACATCCTGATGATTATAGTAAATCATCTTGAAGATTTTCAGATACGCCCCGGGAAGAGCAATGCGTGCTACATCAAATGCACGTTGTTTGGTGGTGAGCTGCTCGTTGGGGTAGTTGGCTCTATTTAAATCAATAAATTGTGGCTGAAGCCAGGTTCCGTCCCCACTGCGTGGCAGCAAGATGTTTTGATTGCCCATGTCCCCATGCATAAATCCTGCATCGTGCATGGCTTTGATGGCCGGCGCGACCACGTGAAGCAGTTCAATCAAGGGAGCATTATCGCGTTGATCGTAGTAAATATTTGCCAAAGCATCGCGAAAGGAAATGCCAGGTTCAAACAAGCAGACATAGTAACTTTCAAGTAAGCGGCCATTCTCCCAGCGTTCGCGCCAGGCAATAGGTGAGGGCGTGCCTATGCCTTTTTCTTGCAGGTACATGGCCGCGCGAAAGGAACGCTCAGCTTTTGATCCGTGACGTTTGTCATACCAATCTTTCAAATAGCTTTGGCGTTTGAATACTTTGATGGTCGCAATAATTTCACCAGCTGCAGTACGGAGGGGCGTGCGGATAACGTAGTCTGCGCCATGAGAAATTTTTTCTGCCCGGGGAAATTTGATCAGTGCAGAAAGGTCAGATAGCTGTTCGAGAAGCAGCGGTTGATCAAATGCGGGAGCGGTAGCCCCTGTGTAGTGGACAACTTTTGAATCAGTCATAACAATGTCTTGGGAGGATTGCAAGGTAACATAAAAAACCCATTTTACTTCCTTCGCTTGAGTATATGCTATCAGTTTGTCAGTATCTGCCTGTGTACTCAGTCGTCTTCATCAGATATTTGCGAGATCGTCATGGAAACCGTCCGGATTGTTATACCTCTCTATAAGACCCATCTTGATCCACTTGAACGGATGAGCCTTGAGCGCAGCCTGAGTGTGTTAAAGAGTCATGCTTTTTCTATTGTGTGTCCCAGTAATCTGGACCTGACTCCGCTAATACCAGTTTTTGCAGCGGTCAAACACGATGTTAGGCGCTTTGATCCGGAGTTTTTTAACGGTATTCAGGGCTACAATCGCTTAATGCTCTCACGTGAGTTTTACGCGGCTTTTTCCGATTGCAAGTACGTACTGATTTGCCAAACCGACGTATTTGTCTTTTCGGATCAGTTGTTATTCTGGTGCGAAAAAGGCTACGACTATATCGGCGCCCCCTGGATTGCGTCTCCCCAAAACAGGGTCAAAAGAATATTTTATGCGATGGAAAATTTCTTCACCGGAAAAGATAAGTCTTCCCATCACTTCTTCAAGGTAGGCAATGGTGGCTTTTCCCTGCGTAACGTTGAGACCATGTTGCGCATTGTTAGCCAGCTGAAAGACAAGGCTGAATTTTTCGCTAGCCATAAGGACGAAAAGAAATACCATCAGGAAGACGTATTTATTTCAGTCTACGCACCCACCCAAATCCCTGGCATCAACATTCCAGGATATGCAGAAGCGGTGGGTTTTTCTATGGATAGAAAACCTCACCTCGCTTATCGGTTAAATGGCGGTAAATTGCCTTTTGCATGTCACGGGTTTAACAAATCCAAAGTAAAGGATTTCTGGGAGCCGATTATTCTTGGCTTTCAGGATAATGCGAATAAGAAATAGCGCTTCTTTCGTAGCGATTTATTTTCCCCAATAACCCAGGTTTTTTCTGATCTTGAACTTACGCAACAAGTTCCAGGGTTTGGGCCGGGCATTTTTTCCGCCTTCGGCGATAAATTGATCTATTGCATCCAGAATTCGTTCTGCTGAGCGGCCGTCGCGATAGGGGTGAATTTCCTTGCCGAAGTGATCAATGGCATCCATCAGTTCCTTGGGGCGCGATAGCGCGCGCTCAATCGCTGGTTCGAAATCTGCCGGATCATCAATATCGATTAATTGCGGGCCGGGACGACGGTTCTTGAAGGTAACAACAGGTTTTCCGGTCAGCAGGAATTCACTCAGTGCGGATGAGGTGTCAGAGCACATCATGTCCGCTTGCGGAAACAGTTCCAGAATATTGTCGTTGGTGGCGAAGGTGAGATGTTCGCTCTCCAGGGCTTTGAACTTCGCTGCCGTTTCTGCATGCATCTTGGGATGCAAGGTAACGATCCACTGCCAGCGTCCCGATTGCGATAAGCGTTTGACTTCGGGGTGCAGGATTTCGGCGGCACTCCACGAGGGTGAAAAAGTGGAGTGGTAAAGGACGACCGGTTTTTCTTTTACGGGTGGTAATTCCGGGGACAGGTTTTGGAAAAAGCCATCCAGCTTGGGCCAGCCGGTTTCAACCACGCGGAAATATTGCAGCTTGTCCGCCAGCGCCTGAAACGCTCGTGTGTCATGCGGGCCGGTAGTGCAATACATATCAAACAGGCCGCGAATATAAATGTGTCGCGGTTTGCCGGCATCGAAGCCGTGAAATGTTTGTACTTTTACACCGGGAAAAAAATGCGGCACCAGATTATTCGGTGTAATAACAGCGATGGGATTCCATTGCTTTACTTCTTCCACAGAATTTAACAGCTTATCAGTGGCCAGCAAATCCTCTGCACCTGGCCCGCCGAAGAACCACGCAACTTTATCGCCGCGGGCTTTTATCGCTTCATCGATAGGACGCATGATGGCTAGCGTATAACGTTCTGAACCGTAAAATAAATAATGTTTTCCCATGAGTATTTACCTGACTCGGTTCATGGCAAGTGCGATGGAGGATTGCTTCCCTGCGCGCTGGGAAGTTTCAGCTGTAAATTATTCCACACCTGCACAGCCAATATTCCCGTCATACACGGCGGTGTTTCACTGCTGTGTTCCGGCAGTAAGCGACAGCTGCGTTTATGGCAGGGTACGCAGTCCAGTGGGTTTTCCATTTGCAAGTTGCAGGTGTGCGTGCCGATTAAGCCAACTTTGGTGGGTGATGTGGGACCATAAAGTGCGATGGTCGGTGTTTCAAGCGCGCCAGCCAGGTGGGAGAAGCCGGTATCCAGGCCGATTACGCCGGCGGCTTCAACAAGTTTTTCTGCAATGGTAGTGATCGATAATCGTTGTTGTGGGCGGGTGGCTGTGGGGCAAACCGCAATAATCTGGTCGGCGATAACGCGCTCGCTCTCGCTGCCCCAAATAATTTCCAGGTTGTAACCCTGTTCCACCGCCATCTTCGCCAGGCTTTGCCAGTGTGTTGCGCTCCACAGCTTGGTGGTCCAGCTGGTGCCGATAATAAATACCAGCTTATGGCTATTTTTTTGTACCCGTGCAAAGTTCTGGTTAATGCCAAAGTTCAAGGTAGCTGGCGGTGCGTAGTTAAAAATACTGGCGAATAGCTGGCGGGTTCGCTCTACGGCGTGCTGCTCTTTGGATACCGCGTGAGTATGTGAGTAAAACCAGCTGCTGATGGATTCGCGCGCCGATTGTTTATCGTATCCGTGTCGGATGTCGGCGAGAGCGGTGCGGGTGACTAACGCACTTTTTAATAAACCTTGCGCATCAATCACGCAATCGTAGTGCTCACGTTTTAGCGCTTTGCGCCACTGGCGAAATGCGCTCCAGCTGGACCCATTTTTTTGTTTCATCCAACGGCGTAAATCAATGGGAATTACCTTCCGAATGGCGGGATGCCATGCCGCAATTTCAGCAAAACCTTCTTCCACAACCCAATCGATCACCACCTCGGGATGCTTCTCCTTGAGGTCGGTAATGGCGGGGAATGTGTGAAAAATGTCCCCCATAGAGGACATTTTTATCAGCAGGATTTTCATGCAGGCTCGCTGTGGCTGATGACCAATTTACTGGTAATTCTGGTAAGACTTTTCTTCAACCAGCTCAGAACCAAACGCCAGGTTGATATCTTTTTTGACCGCAGCGCGTTTGTCGTTGGTGAAATACACCGCGCGTGCCAGTTCAATAAATTTTTCGGTGAAATCTTTGGCGCGCTCGCAATCGCGAATATCGTCTTCAATAACCCACAGCTGTTGATTAATGTTTTTAAGTGAGGCTTGCAAGGGTGCCAGTTTGGCTTTACCGGCTTGGTCGAGTAATTCGTCGACGGTGTTGTTGAGAACATCCAGTTCATGTTTGACGTTAGCGAGTTTGCCTGCGTCGGTGATATTGGCGGCTTTGATTTCAAGAATGGTGATCTTGTCAATGAGTTCGCCGAGGGAAATAGGTGCTTGAATCAACATGGTCCGGGTCTCTTTTTAGCTGTTTTCACAGGGCGCACATCTTAACAAAAGCCATCGCTTGTGTATCGGTTCGTGTGCGATGGAAGACGTGATAAGGGTCCTGTGCCCCTTAACCCTGAAATCCCTGACCACTGTTTGCGCGATTGTTCGGCTGAGGTTGCCCGCACGCCTGGTTGGCCGGCACAGTAACGTCCATCATCTTGGGGTTGGGTAGTTTCAGATTGTTCATCAGCTCTACATAGGCTTGTATGTCCCTGACCTGCAAACGTGGATTATGCGCGGCCTCTTCGGCAATAGTGCTGAGTGTCCAGCCTTTATAGTCGTGGGCGGGGTAGACGATCGTGTCCTCCGGCAGATGCAGTAGCTTGTCGAACAGACTGTGATACTGGTCTGTCGCGCTACCGTTTTGAAAGTCGGTACGTCCGGTGCCACGGATAAGCAGCGTGTCGCCGGTGAAGACGTAGGTCTGGCCCTGATGATCCAATAAAAAACTATAGGAATCGTCGGTATGGCCAGGGGTAAATAACGCTTTTAGTGTCAGGGAGCCAATATTTACCTCGTCGTCATCCTGTAAGGGCTGGGATACGCAGGCGGAATTTGATTTTTCACCCAGCAGCGTCACACAGCCAGTAGCATCGCGCAGATCGCCCGCTCCGGTAACATGGTCGGCGTGGGTGTGCGTATCCAATACGTAAACGAGTTTGAGATTCAGCTCTTTGAGTAGCTGTAAATATTTAGGTACATCTTCCTTTACCGTGTCAATCAGAGCTGCCTCGCGCGTCTCTTCGCACGCGATAAGGTAGGTGTAGGTGCTGGATTCACGTTCAAAGAGTTGGCGAAAAATCATAGTAACCTCGTCGGCTGTCGAAGGATGAAGAACGCTGTATGTACACCGCTTGCGTAGGTCGCATTAGCCGGAGGCGTAATCCGACCTACAATGTTTTACTGATCAGTGTGACCAATGTGATTGCCAGCAAGCTTATGGCAAAAATCTTCTGTAATACCGCATTGGCAACCTTGTGGCCAATGGCTTGGCCGGCCACCATGCCCAGTACACCGCCGGCGGCAACTAAACCCAGTAGCCGCCATGGATTATGTTCAGTCATCAGCAAATGGCTGATGAATCCGGAGCTACTGACCAACGCAATAATCACCAACGATGTGCTGACTGCTTGCGCCATGCTGATAGGGCTTAATATCAGCAACAGTGGCACAATTAAAAAACCGCCACCGACACCGAACAAGCCCGATAACAAGCCCACCACCAGGCCGCCAACCAGCAATCCGCTGAAGCAGCGTGGGCGTAATTCGAATTGGCCAGTTCTGCTCAGGTTGCACAGTAAGTCAAGTGGCGGCGTTTGCATAAAATTCCCCGCGCGTACCACCTCGGCTGCCTGTGGGTCACGCTTGGCGGTGTGCCACATGCGCCCTGCAATGATTGCGGCCAGCAGGCTGAAGCTGGCCAGCAACCAGGGTTCGGGAATCTGGAAACCCAGCCACTTACCAAGGGGTGCCGTAATAGCGCCGACAAGGGCGAGGATTACACCGGGCTTCCATAGAATGGTACGTTGTCGCATGCTGAGGCGCGCACTGCCATAAAAGGTACTGGCGGCGACGGCGCCAAGTGACAAACCGACGGCGTCGGTCATCGGCAGTCCCGCCAACAACATCAGGAGCGGCACGGCAAAAACGGAACCGCCTGCACCGGTCAACCCCAGCATCAATCCAATTAACACACCGATCAGCAGTAACATCAGCAAGGCCCTGAACTTGTAGATTTATATCGTTCATCAGCGGAGCCGGTGAATACTTACTTATTCCAGGGCGCCCGCGCGAGCAGCATGCCCATGGCACATAGATCTGTAATGCCGGCAAATACCAGTCCTGCGCCGACAAACGCGGAGAGCCCATAAAAGGCGGGATGCATCCATGTGCCCAGAATCACCCCAATCAGTACCAGCACACCGGCAGCCGTGCGTACCTGTTGCTCTAGCGACATCGTTTTGCGATGGTTTTTGGTGACCGGAATATTGGCCTGCTGAACCGCATTCATACCGCCATCAATAATGCAAAGCTCGGCATTCACATGGCCCTGTAATTGGTCGGCGGCTTTTTCAGCACGCTTGCCGCCCTGACACAACAAGTAGACGCAAGAACCTTGCTTACCGTGTTTTACCAGTTCGTTTTGTAAACGTTCCGGTGTGAGTTCATGCAAGGGAATGTGCAGGGCGCCGGGCAGGGCAGTAGCCGCGACTTCGGACGCGGTACGCACATCCAGCACGCACAGGTTGGTGCTGGGGTTGGCGAATAACTCAACCGGGTGGATGCGTTTGTGATTCATGGCGTTACCTCAATGGTAGCTATTCGGTCGGACAATAAATGGATTGCAGTACAGCAATGATTCTGGTGGCTTCATCACCGCAGAGTTGGTAGTAAACCGTTTGTGCTTCCTTGCGAGTAACCACCAACTTCGCTTCGCGCAGGCTCGCCAGGTGTTGCGACAAAGCGGATTGACTGAGCGGTACCTTCGCATTCAACTCACCGACGGACATCTCTCCGTTCACGAGGGTGCAGAGGATCATCAGACGATTCTCGTTCGCCAGAGCTTTCATCAAAGCCGCCGCCTCACGGGCGTGGGCCTGTATTGCCAACAGGTTTTCTGTATCAAGTGTCTGGGTATTCATAAGTTGGCCAGTGATTGAATTTTGCTCATTATATTAGATTTAATTAAATTAGATATATCTAATTTAGATTTATTTAATTTAAAAAAAGAGTTATGTCGTCGGTTTGGGTTATGAGGTCCTGCTTGCGGGGAAAAGACTCCTGACGGGTTCTGTCAAAGCATGGGCTTAAGCTGCACGGGTCAAGTCAAATTTTAGGGATGCGCACTATGGCTCAATTACCTGCTCACAAGCGTTTGTATCGTCTGGATAAGTTCATCGTACCGGTCGGCGCCCTTGAAGAGTTCCTTGCCAAGGTCAAAAGCACCCACCAACTACTGCGCAACCAGGCCGGTTTTATTCAGGATTTTCTGCTCGAACGCCCCTTGTCTGATGAAGCCATCCAGATAGCGACGCTGGTGGAATGGCAGGATCAGCAATCTATCGACAACGCTCGTCATGCGGTGATGGCGGCGCACAAATCCAGTGACTTCAACGCGCAAGCATTTACAGACCGGCTCGGCATCAAGGTGGAGATGGGCAGTTATCAACCCATAGCCATGTAGGTAGTAGATAAGACGGTGATCAACTAACACGACCAAACCAAGCGAGGGATTTATGAGCAACGATAACCCCAGTATCATTTCGCATTTATCTATTGGCACTAACGACTTTACCCGCGCCAAGGCGTTTTACGATGCCGTGTTACCCAGCCTGGGTATCGGCATCGTTATGGAGCACCCGGACGCTGTGGCTTACGGCAAACAGTATCCCGAGTTTTGGGTGCAGGTGCCGATCAACGGCAAACCCGCCAGCGTCGGCAACGGCTTTCACATCGGCTTCTTCGCCAATAATAAAGAAGAGGTCCATGCCTTTTACGATGCCGCCATTGCGGCGGGTGCCACCTGCGACGGCCCACCCGGCCCGCGCCCGCTCTACGGCGACCCCTACTATGGCTGCTACGTTCGCGACCCCGAAGGCCACAAAATTGAGGCGGCGTATTGGGATCAGGAATTGAGTATGCAGCTGTACGGCCACTGACTATCGGCTTTCGCCAGCGGGATAACAGAGTCGCTGACAGGAGCCTCGTTATCCCGCATTCATAGCGTATAATGCCCGCCTTTTTCCCGTTCCAGTCCATGAACAAAACCCATGAACAAAAAAGGCGCACCATGACCGTTCGTACCCGTATTGCCCCATCTCCCACCGGCGACCCGCACGTCGGTACCGCTTACATTGCGCTCTTTAACCTGTGCTTCGCGCGTCAACACGGCGGCCAGTTTTTGCTGCGCATCGAAGACACCGACCAAACCCGCAGCACGCCAGAGTCTGAGAAAGCTATCCTGGACAGCCTGCGCTGGCTCGGCCTGGATTGGGACGAAGGCCCGGACGTCGGCGGCCCCCACGGCCCCTACCGCCAAAGCGAACGCATGGGCATGTATCGCCAATACGCCGAAGAGCTGGTGGCTAAGGGCCACGCCTTCTATTGCTTCGCCACCGCCGAAGAACTGGACGAGATGCGCCGCGAACAACAAGCGCGCGGTGAAACCCCCAAATACGACGGCCGTGGTCTGTTGCTGTCCGACGAAGAAGTGCAACGCCGCCTGGCCGCAGGCGAGCCCTACGTGATCCGCATGAAGATCCCGGAAGAGGGCGTCTGCGTTATCGACGACATGCTGCGCGGTAAGATCGAGATCGAATGGTCACAAGTGGACATGCAAGTACTGCTCAAAGGCGACGGCATGCCCACCTACCACCTGGCCAATGTGGTCGACGACCACCTGATGGAAATTACCCACGTCATTCGCGGCGAAGAGTGGATCAACTCCGCGCCCAAGCACCTGAAGTTGTACGAATACTTCGGCTGGCAAGCGCCGGTACTGTGCCACTTGCCGTTGCTGCGCAACCCGGATAAATCCAAGCTCAGCAAGCGCAAAAACCCCACCAGCATCCTGTACTACAAGCATATGGGCTACCTGCCCGAAGCCATGCTCAATTACCTTGGCCGCATGGGCTGGTCCATGCCCGACGAGCGCGAAAAATTCACCCTCGCCGAAATGCAGGAACACTTCGACATCAACCGCGTCTCCCTCGGCGGCCCGATCTTCGACGTGGAAAAACTCAGCTGGCTCAACAGCCTGTGGATTCGCGAAAACTTCACCATCGAACAACTCTCCGAACGCCTGCATCAATGGGCCTTCAATAAAGACATGCTGCTGCAGGCCTTGCCCCACGCCCAGCCGCGCATGAACACCCTGAGCGACTTTGCCCCACTGGCCAGCTTCCTGGTATCCGGCATGCTGAATGTGGCGGAAGCCGACTTCGCCGCCAACAAGCTGCCAGTCGACAAACAAAAGGAGCTGTTGCAATTCGCCCTCTGGCGCATGGAAGCCCTGCGCACCTGGGAGCGGGACGAGATCTTCAACGAACTCAAACTGCTGGCCGAACAAATGGGCATCAAACTCAAGGACGCTCTGGCGCCGATCTTCGTCGCCATCGCCGGCACCACCGCCTCCTTCTCGGTCATGGACTCCATGGTCATCATCGGCCCCGACATGAGCCGCGCCCGCCTGCGCCACGCCGTTAATGCCTTAGGTGGCTTCGGCAAAAACAAGCAAAAAGACCTGGAAAAGGTCTACAGCGCCTTGGGCCAAACCACGGAAGAAGCCGCGCCGGACGCTTGACAGTCGAAAGTCTGGTGATACAATGCGCCCCGCTTCAGGACGAAGCCCAAGCAATACCTTGGGGCTATAGCTCAGCTGGGAGAGCGCAACACTGGCAGTGTTGAGGTCAGCGGTTCGATCCCGCTTAGCTCCACCAAATTGATAGTTGACCGACGAGGTCAGCTAATTTGATGTGAAGGGGTCCAATGGGCCCCTTTTTCATTGGCCAGATGCCTGTGAGACATCAAAGAAAAGCAAATACCTGTTCATGAGTTGATCTATTGCTAGATCGACACTTTTTAATATCGGGTATTTTTTGCTGTTTTGTCAAATTTTCTTTTTATTTTTCTCTGTAATACCCACTTCTTGGAAGCGAAAGCTTATTCACCTGCATTCTCACGCGGCTAATTTTGGTTTTAACGTAACCTCTCGTGGTTTTTAAGACTGTATGCCCAAGTAATTCCTGCACCGCAAAAATATCTGGATTTTCTTCATCTTCAAAATTGCACAGGGTTGTGGCTGTTGTATGCCTGATTCGATGTGCACCGATTCGCATACTGATATGAGCAGATAGTCGCTTCATGAACCCCGTGATACACGCCCCGGTCATCGCCCCTGGATTCTTCGGATCAGGCTTGTAGCGCGAGTTGAACCTGCATACATTAAATAATTTGTCAGTGGGGCGCATTAGCCGCCCCAAGGCGTTTTCATTTCGCCTGATTAGGTATTTAACGTCTTCTACGAGCTCCTCGGCTAATGGAATTGACCACTCCTTTCGCGTTTTTGAGCCCCTGTAGCTAGCGATCAGAATCCTGTTCTCAAGATCGATATCCTGTAGCTCTATACTCACAATTTGCCGTCGGCGAATCCCGGTGTAGTAAAAAAACCGAATGACCAGAAGCCAAAACCATGCTGGAGGTAACACATCTGGATGAGTCTTCAGGAAAGTAAATGCTGCTGCAAATACATCTGTGTCAATTGTTTTGGGTGGTGCCGAAGGTTCAGGTGCTCTTTTTACGCGAGCAAACCAATCTTTTTCCCAAAAGCCTTCCTCAAGTGCCCAGGCACCCAATAGCCTCAGGTATCGTAGATAGCTGTTGTAGGTTATCGGTTTTGCACGAGCAACGTTTAGCACTTCATCCTTGAAGGTCGCGAGAGCTTCATAATCAATGTCCTGTATGTCATCAATGCCGGATCTCATATCGAACAACCTTGCCGCCACGGTGATTGCCTTGGCGGTGTCTTCATTGTAGACATTCAGTCCAATATACATCCTGGCAATATCGCTCATCCTCATGTCTCTTAAAGCTCCTAATTTGATCTAAAAAGGTGTATTGGTTATCACGAATGAGAATAAATAGCATTATTTCATAAATTTGCAACTTTTGGCGCCAATCAATCATATGCTCGGATCGGCCGGCTTCAGTAGTTTGTTTGGTTGAGGCAGTTCGGCGCCTGCTGGGAAAATTCGCTCATAGGGAATAATCCACCCGTTGAGTTTCGAGGTGCGGGTACCGCTGCCCGTGTCTACGAGGTAAGGGTGGACATTGAGGTGGGTTAGGGCCGTCTTTTTGTGTACCTTCAATCGATTGAATCGCTTCTGGAGCTTCGTGTACGAGTCTTCTCCGAGCTGCGCGTATTTGCAGTAGTGCTTGAATATTCGAGGCGTTACCAGGAAAACGCCTTCGTCGACGAAGTGCACGGACGCTGTTGTGTTGTTCGCCGCAAGACGCTGGCTTAATACGCCTTCGCAAACCCACTCCCAGAACTCCGTCGCGACGTCCTCGTGCCACTCGGTGGTCCGAATCGTCGCGGATGCCATCGGATCTTTTGGGGGCGCTTTAGGAGGGGTTTCTCTGGATTCAGTCGACGTGTCCCTGGCTGGCGGGAGAGGCGAGTGGGGGAGTGTATTCACCGAAGGTTCGGAGCCAGATTCTTCCGGGGTCGGCTCGATTTCTATCTCGGCTGCAACGGGCAATTCAGTATCGTTCGATACTGTCCCATACTCATCAGACGCTGTTGTATCAGCCTCACGCATGTCTTGCTTAGCCTCAGCTGATGCTGTGTCAATGTCCGGTGCTGGAGCAGATTCGCGCGTAGCCGGTTTCTCTGGGACAATTTCTCGAATTGATTGACGCTGAGGCGTCGGAGTTGGCGCAGCTTCGTCGTCTGGCGCAAAGATTCGGATAACACCGTCAAAACTCTGCGGCAGCCTCACGGGTAAAAACAATCGGCGGGTTTTGAATTTGAGGCAGGTTAATGTATGCGAAAATTTTCCCTGATTATCTTGCACATTGATTTTCCAAATTGCTTTGCCATCCGGTGTGGGCAAAGCAAATCCATGCTCTTGCAGCACGTCATAAATGCGCACAGGATCAGACGGAATTCCTGTTGCGCCAATGTCTTCAAATGATTTGACTAGCAATTCCGCCAGCGGTCGGCACACCAGGTAAACATCTTCATTGGCAACCCAACCCATGCCGCCGTCTTTATTGATTTTGATTGCGCCATCGCTTAATAACTGTCGCAGTTTTTGTATCAGCCGATCAGCCAGACTTTCGCGCGCGCCGGGGAAACGCAGGTCGGCATTGGTAATATCGGTGTTTGCACCGGTGCTTGCCCGATCCGCCTGGGTAACGATATCGCCAATGACCTGGCTCTCGTAGGTATCACCCCAGATCGACGCAAGCGTTTGTGACATTACGACAGAATGTTGCGCCAGCCAGGCTCTCGCAATTTGTGGAATGATATGGGAGTACAGCGTAACACCCATACGCTGATGCGCTTTGTATTCACATTCCTGGAATACGATGCCGTACGACACTGCGCCAGTTTCATAGATGGGTTCACTGTGCGGGTTCCACAGTTTCTGTGTACCGTCGGGCATGTTCAACACGATCTGAAAACGCGTCAGAATTTTTCCGATATCGTGTAGCAGGCAAGCAACGAAAACACCGTAGGTCCAATGGTGTTCTTCTCGGGCCATGTCTTCCGGATTGCCGCCTAGCGGTAACTGGTAACTCTTACGAATATGTAACGCAGTCGCGGTAACTTCTAAGGTATGTTTCAGTAGGCCACCAGGGCCACAGTGGTGATTATTCTCGCTCGCCGGTGCCAGCTGGACCGCCTCAGCGAGTGTGTGCACCGGTTGGCGATACAGCACGTCGAAGTGGTTCTCCGAGATACCCACCGTCCGATACAGCTGTGTCAGCCGCTCATCAAACCCGACAAGCTCCAGGAGTGTTGTTGACCGCAGTGGCGGAAGCGCACGCATGTCCAATTCATCGAATGCAATGGGGGCAGCCTTGGGTGTGCCTAACGGGAGAACCTGGGGCAGATTAAAAAACGTTTTTAGCAGATTCATTTGAGGCGATGCTCGCACCACTTTCTGATCACATCACGCGCGGGATAACCTGCGTCAGCCATATAACAATGCGTGGTGCCAGCACCTTGTTTAAAATCAATGTATTTCTCTTCCAGTGGATTCCAGATAGTTTGCTCGCCGGATGTTTCGGACCGCGTTGCACGATAGTGCCAACACTCCAGTTCCGAGATACGGCGATAGAGCAACCGCAGGTAGGGTGACTCCGCGGAGCGCTGAAACACCGCGACGATGTCCCACAGCACCACTTCCAACTCTTTGTTGAGTGCCGCATTCTGTTCATACTCGAAACCTGCAAACCGCCCCAGGAGTTCTTCCAGGTGCGGCAGCCATTTTTCTTTTTTGAGCGCTTCGAGCGCTTGCAGGATCGATGTTGTTTCCGTCAGTGACGTCATAT
>NZ_JBPYCU010000013.1:0-136307 GCF_051846955.1 Cellvibrio sp. ARAG 10.3 | reverse complement strand
TCAAGCATCAAACAGCATACTCACCACAAGCGGCCTGATGGGTTGCTTGTGGTGGTATCGGAGAGATGGTATCTACGCTGATTGTGCGGAAAAGCGATTGATGAAGCAGGCTTTGGGTTTTCGAATATTGGTCATCGCGGCATTGGTTCTGGTGGCGATGTTGGTTTTGCAGTTTGCGCCCTTGCCAGAGAAATTGAGCCGCGTGAGCTATGCCAGGATATTGCTGGATCGTAATGGTCAGCTGCTCGGCGCGAGTATTGCCAGCGATCAGCAATGGCGCTTCGCGCCGGTGGATAAGCTGCCGGAAAAATACGTGCAAGCCTTGTTGCTGTTTGAAGACCGTCGCTTTTACCAACACCCCGGCGTCGATCCCGTGGCAATTGCGCGCGCTGCCTGGGGTAATCTGCGCGAAGGACGCGTCACCAGCGGCGGTAGTACCATCACCATGCAGCTGGCGCGTATGCTGCGCGACGAACCGCCGCGTACGCTCACCAGTAAGATGATTGAAGCGTTGCGCGCACTGCAATTGGAATGGCGTTTTACCAAAGATGAATTATTGATTCACTACGCCAGTCACGCGCCTTTTGGTGGCAACATTGTCGGTTTGCGCGCGGCGGCCTGGCGATATTTTGGCCGCGCGCCGGAGGAATTATCCTGGGCCGAATCCGCTTTGCTTGCCGTTTTACCCAACAGCCCGGCCTTGATTCATCCGGGGCGTCAGCGGGATGTGTTACAAACAAAACGTAACCGTTTATTGCAACGTTTACATGCGCAAAAAAAATTATCAGCACTGGACCTGGAGCTGGCGCTGCTTGAACCCCTGCCAGAAAAACCGCAACCCTTGCCGCAAGCGGCGCCGCATTTGCTCTCGACATTGACACAACAATTTCCACATAACGCTGTGTTGCACTCAACGCTGGATGCGCCGTTGCAACAGCATGTCCAGCACGTTGTTCAGCGTCACAGTCGGCGCCTGGCGAATGAAGGGGCGAATAATATTGCGGTGTTATTGATTGATCATCAGGCCATGGCGGTGCGCGCCTACATCGGCAATCAGGCATGGCAAGATGAACAGCGTTATGCGCCGCACGTGGATATTATCCAGCGCCCACGATCCACCGGCAGTATTTTAAAACCGGTGTTATACGGATTGATGTTGCAGGATGGCGAATTGTTGCCGACCACCCTGGTGTCTGACATCCCCACACAATTCGCCGGCTATAAACCACAAAATTATGATCGCCAATATCGCGGCGCAGTGCCCGCTCATTACGCGCTGGCCCATTCACTGAATGTGCCAGCGGTGCGTATGTTGCGCGAGTACGGTATCAGCCGTTTTCATCATCACTTGCAGGCACTGGGGATGACTACGTTATTTCGTGCGGCGGATGATTATGGTCTGACATTAATTCTTGGCGGTGCCGAGGGCACACTGTGGGAACTCACGGGTATTTACGCGCGCATGGTCGCCAGTGCCCGCGACGGAGCGGATGCTACGCATTCCGCGGTGCGTCTGTTGCGTGATGAGCCGGCGGCATCCGCATCGCCCGCCGTATTGGATCAAGGCGCTGCCTGGCTAACCTTGCAGGCGATGGTAGAAGTGGTGCGGCCCGGCAATGAAAATTTATGGCGGGATTTTTCCGGCAGCCAGACAATCGCCTGGAAAACCGGTACCAGTTATGGTCTGCGCGATGCCTGGGCCATCGGCAGTAACGGCCGTTACACGCTGGGTGTATGGGTAGGTAATGCCGGCGGTGAAGCCGCGAGTTTTTTAAGCGGACAAACCAGCGCGGCGCCAATTTTATTTGACGTATTTGATCGCGTCGGTGCGAGCAGTTGGTTTGATCGACCGTTGCACGCGTTGAAGACGGTCAGTGTGTGTCGCAACGGCGGTTACCTCGCCGGCGGCCAGTGCGCCGCCCAGGATATTCTGATTCCCGTCGATAGCCATTTTCAGCAAGTCACGCCGTTTCATCGGCGTGTGCATCTGGATAACACTGGCCAATTTCGTGTACACAGCCGGTGCGAATCGGTTAACCATATGCAAGCGGTGGAGTGGTTTGTCCTGCCGCCGGCGCAGGAATTTTTTTGGCGGCAATACCACAGTGATTATCGCAGCTTACCGCCCTGGCGCCCGGATTGTTTGGCCGAACGCGGTGAGGTGGATGATGACCAGCCTATGGATTTGCTGTATCCCCACGAAGGCAGCCGGGTTTATATTCCGGTTGATCTGGATGGTCGCCGCAGCCGCGTCATATTGCAAGCGGTACACCGCCAGCCACAGACGATTCTGTACTGGCATCTGGATGATAATTTTTTGGGAGAAACCAATACCTTCCACGAACAAAGCGTGTCGCTGGAACCTGGCTGGCACAAATTGTTATTGATCGACCAACAGGGTTATCGGCTGGAACGCTGGTTTCAGGTGTTGGGCAATACGCCGACAAAATAAAAGAAACCATAAAAAAATGAGAAGGGCACAGCCCTTTTTTACAACGCGTCTTTGTAATTCTGACAAGAATTGCCTCGCTCCTGAAGATTTACCTCGTAAAATACGCGCTTCGTTTGTCGTTCGAATAATGGAATAAAAAATGCAACCCGCATTATCTGCAATAGTTTTGCGATGTATGATCTGGTGACAAAACGGATTGGAGTAAGGTGATAATTGTGCGGCATATGAAAAGCATGGGCAGTCTATTAAAAGAAACCTTCACCCAATGGATCAATCGCGATCCGTTTCGTAACAGCACGGTAATAGCCTACTACACCATTTTTTCATTGCCTGGGTTGCTTATCATCATTATTAACCTGACCGGTTATTTTTTTGAGCAACAGGCCGTCAGTGACGAAATCGATCAGCAAATTCGCGCGCTGGTTGGCAATAAAGCTGCGCAAGATGTGCAGACAATTGTGTCCAACGCCAGCGAGAGCAGCGGCTTTACCCTCTCATCCATCATCAGTCTGGCCACTTTGTTGTTTGGTGCAACGGGGGTGTTTTACCAGCTGCAGCAAACCCTGAATTTGATGTGGGAAGTTAAACCCCAACCCAAACGCAAATTGCTCAAGCTGGTGATGGACCGCTTGTTCTCGTTTGGATTGATTCTGGTGGTGGGCTTTCTATTACTGGTGTCGCTGGTGTTGTCCACCGTGTTGAGCATGATCAGTAACTGGGTTGCGGCATATTTTTCCGACTCACTCAATATTGTTTTTCGTCTGCTCGACATCAGTGTTTCTTTGAGTGTTATTACCTTGTTATTCGCCGCTATCTATAAATTCCTGCCCGATGCGGAGATCGAATGGCGCGATGTCTGGATCGGTGCGCTGGTCACCTCTTTGTTATTTGTACTCGCCAAGTTCGCCTTGGGACTTTATTTTGCCTACAGTGATCCGGGCTCTACCTATGGCGCGGCAGGCAGTATTATCCTGATCATGCTTTGGGTGTCTTATGCGGGCATGATTCTATTTTTTGGTGCGGAATTTACGCGGGTTTATGCACGGCACCATGGTCGCCGGATTGTACCTTCGGATTATGCCGTGTCCACGGCAGCTGAAGCAAAGCATCCTGATTCACAACCTTGAATGCGTTCTCTTGGTCGGTTATTTCAATAATGTGGTTTTTCCCTCGCCCAGATTGGATCTTTCCGCTTGCGCATTAAGCGCACGAATCTCTGCGGTCAGTTCCCCTTCCGCCGGTGTGCACGAGGCTGCTTCACGCACATGTTGTTCATCTGCTGGCGGTGATGTTTCAGGTAATTGCCTGTTTGTTTGATCCGCTTTACCGGGTATTGTGGTGACCTGGATGCCCTGTGGAAAAATGACTTCGCGCGCGTCATCTGGCATGGAGATCCCATGCACGGTAAACGCGTGTTTGATAAGCCGGATGATGGCGGATTTCACCTTAAGGATACTGTGCGCATTGCTATCGACCCAAAAATAAATCCGCATGTTCACAGTGGATGCTGACAATTGCTCTGCGAGCACCATGGGTTCCGGTTGTTGCAATACGGCGGAGTGCGCAAGTAACTGCTGCATGGCAATCTCCTGTGCCCGTGAAATGCTGGCGTCGTAGCCAATACCGACGGCAAAATCGAGCCGCATACCGGGGTTCGCCGAAAAATTGGTGATGGGTTCTTTATAAATGATGGTGTTGGGAATTTGTACATGGTTTCCTTCAAGTGTCATTAATATTGTGCCACGCGTTGTTACGGATTGAACCACGCCGGTGTAATCAAGCACCTTGATGGTCTCACCCAACTTGAATGGCCTTTGCAAACTGATCAGGATGCTGGCGAGAAAGTTTTCGGCAATGTCGCGAAACGCGAAGCCGATAACCAGGCCCAGCAATCCGGTACCACCGATAACCGTCGCTGCGAGATTACCCAGCCCGGTAATACTTAAAATGAGAAAGATACCCATCAGTAGCACCGGTAAAGCAAAAAGCCGGGCCACCAAGCGGCTCAGCATCAGGCTATTCAAACGCTGACTCAGGATGCCAAAGACCCAACGGGATATTAACTTCGCCAGTAACCAGACCACCGCAGCGATCATCAGGCACGCCAATAGAGTGGGTAAGGCGTCACTAAATTTCTGAATGATTATCTGCCCCTCTTCAATGGCCGGCGCGATGCCGGGTATTTCATCTGTGGCGGTGGGAGCCTTGTCTTGCTGTGCGCCGGCAGGTAATGCGGTGCAGAACATAAGGAAATTCCGGACAGAATTCCTGATATGGTGCTGGATAAAAGCCATGCCGGTCTCCCTGTTATGATACTGAGTATTGCTTTCGGGTAGACCACACAAACGCCATTTTTCTCATCAGGATACGTCCTTGTCGTACATCTCCTTACCTGATGAAGAAAAATTCTTGCCTTGCGGGGCAGTTGTTTCGCTTAATCAAATTGCATTGAAACCACATTCGGTTGTGGATTCACAATTTCAATTTCCACGCGACGCTCCAGTGCGTAGGTATCGGCATTGTCCTGTGGCATCTTGGGGCGATTTGCACCGTGGGCGGTAATGCTGATGCGTGAATAATCCACACCAGCCAGCTCAAGGGCATCTTTCACCGAGATGGCGCGGTAGTGGGACAGGACTTCGTTATAATCTTCGGTGCCGCGTGGATCGGCGTAACCGTGTAGATGAATGTTTAAATGTTGGTGCTTGTTGAGGAAATCAGCGAGAATCTGCAATTGCTTTTCGCCCTGCGCAGTGAGGCTGTCTGATCCGGTCAGGAACAGGACTTGTAGTTGCAATTGGTCAAAGGTCTGTTGTTGCAGTTGTTCCAGCGCTGTACTACGTTCAATCAATTCAGTGTTCAAATGAGAAATGGTCATCTCTGCATCCGCCTGCGCCAGTTGGGCATTATCAAGTTGATCGGCTTTTTCAATTTGTTCACCCAGGTAAGCACCACCTATGGCGCCTACAAACAAACCGATGGGGCCACCGGCGATGGCGCCGAGGATACCCGCGGTGGTAAACACCGTCGCTTGTTTGACATCGGTTTTGACATCGTCAGCCTGTGCGGCCAACGGCAGGGTGGCAGACGAGATGAGAGCCATGGATAATGCGATTGCTTTTTTCATGATTGCGATCCTTTATGTAAGTGCGTAAGGGGTATAAGTGTTTAAGGAAAATGTGTTCTTGACGATGGTTAGTAAACCGCAGGAAAAAGGCACGTCCGTGGCGAGAAAAAGGAAAAGCGCTGATGAATTATGGCGAATTGTGGCAGGCGGTTCAGGCGCGCTGCCCGACTACGTACTCAGAGAAAACCCATGACAAAAAAGATAAGTATGATGATCGCGCTGTTGCTTATGACCGGATGTGCAACCCTGAGCAAAGACGAATGTTTAAACGCGGACTGGTATATGATCGGTTTTGAAGATGCCAGCAACGGTTACGCACTGGATCGTATCGGACAACACCGCAAAGCCTGCGCCTCGGTCAAGGTCGTACCGGATATGACGACCTACGAAGAAGGCCATCGTAAGGGGGCGCGGCAATATTGCACCCGCGAACGCGGTTACAGTGAGGGTGCGCGCGGCAATGCCTATCGCGGTATTTGTCCGCTGGATCTGGTCGATACCTTTATGCAAGCGTATCGCGATGGACAGGATCGCTATCAGGTAAAAAAGCAACTCGACGACATAGCGATGGACATGGTTTCCATCAGGCACCGGATTGAGGAAATTGATGCGGACATTGCCTACCACGAAGGTGAAATTATCAGCGAGCAAAGCGATTCTGACGCGCGCGCGGAACATCTACGCATTATTCGTGAACTGCGTTACGAACTGAGTGGCTTGCAGATTGAACTGGTGAATATGGAGGAACACCATTACCGGCTGGAGGGTGATTACCATCACCTGCTGAATCAGCACCGCCGCCAGGGTTATCAATAAGATTTTCATCGGGACGTTTCATGCCAGGTATTAATGTTCAGATTTTAGTTGCTGCCGTGCTCGGCATTCTCCTGGGCTGGTGGGTCAGCGGGCTCGCTGATACCTCGGCTACGCGTGACCTGGTGCTTTATACCAGTGGCATTGTCGGCGGTATTTTTATTGACTTGCTCAAGATGGTGTTGATCCCTCTGGTGTTCACATCGATCGCGGTGGGCATTGCGAATTTGCAGGCGCATCACCAGGTGCACCGCGTATGGACGACCACGCTGGGTTATTTTGCGGTGTCCACCAGCCTTGCGATGTTACTTGCATTAACAGTCGCGAATATTTTCAAGCCGGGTGCCGGGCTGGAGTTATCCTTATTCAAGGATGCGATGGAAAATTTCGAAGCCAACCAATTAACCATGGCAGAATTTTTCGTTCATTTTTTTCACAATCTGTTTATGAATCCATTCGCGGCCCTTGCGCAAGCAAAGGTGTTGCCGGTGGTTATCTTTGCGTTATTTATCGGCATTGCGCTGGTTATCGGCGGTGAACGCTATCGCAATATTCTGAACCTGTTGCAGGAATTTCTTGAGCTGATCATGCGCATTGTGCGTTGGATTATGGTGCTGGCGCCGCTCGGTATCCTGGCGCTGTTGATCAAACTGGTGGGCACGCAGGATGTCATGCTATTAAAAACCGTGACGGGTTTTATCGCACTGGTGTTTGGTACGACCCTGATTCACGGATTGGTGGTTTTACCCTTGCTGTTATTTATTATTACGCGCAAATCACCGCTCTGGTTTCTGCGCGGCGCGCGCGATGCCATGGTCACCGCCTTTGCCACCAGTTCCAGCACAGCGAGCTTGCCGGTCACCTTGCGTTGCGCTGAGGAACAACTCCATGTCCGGCGCGACATCGCCGGTTTTGTCATTCCCCTGGGCGCAACGGTGAATATGGATGGCACCGCACTCTATGAAGCCGCCGCCGCTTTATTTGTTGCCAACCTCGTCGGAATTGAACTCAGTCTTGCACAACAACTGGTGATTTTTTTCACCGCCATGATTGCTTCCATGGGCGCGCCGGGTATTCCCAGCGCAGGCATGGTCACCATGATCATGGTGTTGCAATCCGTCGGCCTGCCTGCGGAAGCGGTTGCCATTTTGCTTCCCATTGATCGGTTGCTCGACACCGTGCGCACAGCGGTCAATGTGGAAGGCGATATGGTCGGCAGTTTGGTCGTGCAGCATGTGACGGATCGTTAACCGGATTACGCAGGATTTTCTTTCGGCGCTTTACCGCTAAAGAAATGTAAATTCCTCTGCCTTGCGTGGATTCCCCATGCGCTTATTATTCCAACCTCTATAATAGGCGCGACTTTCTATAAAAGCGTGACTTTTCCTCAATCCGTTTCCCGGAGCCGTTGTGACCCTGCCTAAAACCCCCAAAACTTTCTGGCTCAGTGTGCTGGTATTGGCCCTGCCGGTGGCTGCGCAGATGTTGTTGCAGTCCATGCTCGGCATGGCCGATGTCATCATGGTGGGCGGTTTGGGGCCGCAGGCGATTGCGGCGGTGGGGCTGGCGGCGAAGATCCATTTTTTATTGCTGGTATTGATGAGTGGCCTGGCGACCGGTTGCAGTGTGCTGGTGGCGCAGTACACGGGCGCGCGGGATTTCCCCAGTTGCCAACGCACCGTGTCGGTGACCTTGTTTGTCGGTATGGTGGTGATGCTGCCGTTCACCCTGGCTTTCGCATTTGCCGCACCCATCTGGGTAAACTGGATTAACCCGGACCCGCAGGTAGCCGCACTGGCTGCACAATATTTACAAATCACCGCACCGGTCTTGTTGTTGACGCAAGTGATCGTGATCTTCGAAGCATCGCTGCGCGCGTTGGGCAATACCACCATGCCGCTGATAGCCGGCGTGATTGCGGCGATTGTGAATATCACCCTGAACTACGCCTTGATCTTCGGCCACTGGGGCTTTCCGGCGCTGGGTGTTGCCGGTGCGGCCTGGGCAACCCTGGCGGCGCGCGCACTGCAACTGGGTTTTATGCTCAGCTATTTGTACCTCACCAGACACGGCTTCGCCCTGACCTTTGCGCAATTACGCGCGGGCGTCGACAAAGAACATATCCTGCGTTACAGCGTATTTGCCTTACCGTTGGTAGCGAATTATGCGATATGGGCCGTGGGCAATTCGGCTTACCACGTTATTACCGGCTTCGCCGGCACCGAAGCGCTGGCCGTGATGGGCGTTATCGTTCCGCTGGAAAGTGCATTTTTTGCTTTGTTTGTGGGGCTGGCCAACGCATCGGCCGTATTGGTGGGCCGCGCGCTGGGCGCCGACGACACCGCCGAAGCCTGGCGACTCTACCGCTTCTTTGATCGCCTCACCCTCGGGCTGGTCATTTTCTTCAGCCTCGCCCTCTGGTTTGCACGGCCGTATATTCTGTTGGTGTTTGATCAACTGGATGAAAAATCCACGGTATTGCTGATGAACACCCTCGGCGTTTTCTGCGCACTGGTGTGGCTGAAAATTCTCAACATGATTCGCATCATCGGCGTACTTCGTGCCGGCGGTGACAATCGTTTTTGTTTGATCACCGACACGGTCGTCATGTGGGTATTCGGCCTGCCCATATACGCGGCAGCCGTGTTCTTTGGCAACTACTGGTTCGTTATTTTGTACGCACTCATGTTCCTGGAAGACGGCCTGAAATTTTTACCCGTTATCCGCCGTATCCGCACCCGCAAATGGATCAAAAACCTCACAACTTAATATTTTTAGGTGCACTTATTCTTTCAATAATTCAGTTTCTTGGCACATTGTTCGGAGATGGTGCGGGGAAGGGGTTGTGAGACCATCACCGACATGGATGTCGGTGATGAGCCCCCATGGACGGGTTCACGGCGTGTCTCACAACCCCTTCCCCGCACCATCCGGCACGCTCAAAATTACCCAGTAAACTTATCCCGAAACATAAAAAACACCGCCCCCAACAAACACAACCCCGCCCACAAATAATCCAGCTTCAACGGCTCCTTCATGTAATACACCGCAAAAGGCACAAACACACTCAACGTAATCACTTCCTGCATAATCTTGAGCTGCCCGACGTTCATAACCGTGTAACCAATCCGGTTCGCCGGTACCTGCAAAAGGTATTCAAACAACGCGATACCCCAGCTCACCAATGCCGCGATGATCCAGGGTTTTTGATTCAATTCTTTCAGATGCGCATACCAGGCAAAGGTCATGAATACATTACTGCACGTCAACAGACAGATCGTGGTCAAAGTGGCCTGCACGATAAAACCTCAAGAAAAAATTTAATGAGTTGCGGACGCGAGCGCGGTGCTTTTTTCAGCGCGTGCGCCCAACCAGTAAGACGCAGGCACACTGCCCAGCCAGGAGATAACGAAAGCAATCTTGGCGGTAGTCAGCCAGGGATTGTCAGCGGCGAGGGCCTTGTTGATGGCTGAGCGAATCGACACCATATCGGCGGGAATCTGGCCGTTGACGATGCGCTCGGCGATGACCTGCGCAACATCCATCACGTAGTACATGATGTAACCGACGGCGAGGGTGGCGGGCAGAGCGAAGAGTAACACCAGCCAATAGCGCTTCATTAAAAAAAATCCTGCGCCGGGGTACACCAGCCCGGAGAAAAGCGCGGCTTTCAGGGAAAGTTTCATGGATCACCTGCTGACAAAGGAATTTATTCCGGTACCACTTGCACTTGACGATAGTGACCCTCGCCCGGCTTTGCAAGCTGGTCGGCGAGGTAGGGCAAGGCAGCTTCCATCTCCGCCCACAGGGTCCAGGGTGGATTGATTACGATCATTCCGCTGGCGCTCATACCGTAGTCGGGATGATCCGGCGCAATGCCGAATTCGAACAATTGAATATTGCGAATGCCGCTTTTTTGCAGCGCCCTTTCCATCTCGTCAATGCGCTGGCGCAACACTACCGGGTACCAGATCAGGTAGGTGCCGGTAGCGAAACGTTGATGAGCGCTGATGACCTGCCTGACCAGATGCTGGTAATCGCTCTTGATTTCGTAGGAGGGATCGATCAACACCAGACCGCGCCGGTCCGGTGGCGGCAGCAGTGCTTGCAACCCCTGGAAGCCGTCTTCCTCGATAATCTTGACGCGCGGATCTTTACCGATGGCGTCGCGCAGCAAACGGCAATCGGTACTGTGCAATTCGTGTAAAAACAAGCGGTCTTGCGGACGCAGCAGCGCCTGGGCCAGCAACGGCGAGCCAGGGTAATGGGCGAGCGTTTGCTCGGCATTAAAGGCTTGAACGGCTTTTACGTAAGTGGCGAGCAATGGCGGCAAATCCGCCTTTTGCCACAATTGGCCGATTCCGTTGTCATACTCACGATTCCTGATGGGCTGGTGTCCACCAAAGTGGTAACCGCCGGCACCGGCATGGGTATCGATAATCCGGAGCGGTTTATCTTTTTGTTGTAGATAGGACAATGTGTGCAACCACACGCTGTGTTTAAGCACATCGGCAAAATTGCCAGCGTGAAAAGCATGACGATAACTGAGCATCGGGTTCCTGCCGGGCTGTTGGATCGGCGCTGAGTATAACGGTTAAACGCGGGTTTTACGCAGCAAAGGTTTTACAAAAAATAACACCTTCGCGGCGCGCGTGCTTTGAGGATATCCGTCAAGACGGTAAAGTAACGGCTATATTCAGGGTCGGTTGTCATCCCCGGAGGTGATGGCGTTCAACCACTGTATGCAGGGTTTTTTAATGGTTGTCAGGACCTTGTTGTAAATTGACTGTGTAGGATGTAAACCTTGCTGCGATTCCCCGTTAACCTATTGATACCTGTCACACTGCTCGTCGCGTTCGGGGGGAGCCTGACTGTGGCCGCCCAGCCCAAGCCTAAGATCGAGATCAAGGGTGGGAGCGAAGCGCTGCGGGAAAACATCCGCCATTTTTTGCCGCTGTATGACGAGGCCTGTAATACACCACCCTGGCGGTTGCGTTCCCTGCTGCGCGAATCCGAACGCGAAATTGCTGCCGCCGGGCAAGCCCTGGGCTACTACCGCCTGACCTTTGAACATGAATTAACCCGCACCGATGACTGTTGGAATATGGTGGTTACGCTTACCCCCGGTGATCCGGTGCTGGTGCAGGAAGTGCGAATTGTCATCAGCGGTGATGGAGTCAGTGATCCGGCGTTTCAGCGCATTCAGGAAAAGCCTGATATCGCTAAAGGTGATCGGTTGAATCACGGCCGCTATGAAACCCTGAAAAATCGTTTCACTACCCTCGCGGCCAATCGCGGCTATTTTGACGGTAAGTTTCAGCACGCGCGGGTGGCAGTCAATGTCGGCGAGAATGCTGCCGTGGTGGAGTTGGTGTACGACACCGGGCCGCGCTATCGCATCGGGACTATCAACATTGAACAGGACATCCTCAACGATGGTTTTGTGCAGCGTTATATCGAATTCAAGGAGGGGGATTATTACAACGCGGAAGAGCTGCTTGAATTAAAAAGCCGGTACAACAACAGCAACTTTTTCAGCACTTCGACTATCGCGCCGGATTTGCAGAATCTTGAAGGCGAATCGGTCCCGATTAATATTTCACTGGAAGCGCGCAAACGCTACAGCTATTCCGTGGGTGCCGGTGTGGCGACGGACACCGGGCCGCGCTTGTTGTTTGGCTTTGAGGATCGCTATATCAGCCGTCGCGGTCACTCGCTCACTGCCGACCTCAGCTTGTCGGAAGTGACCTCGACCTTTGAAACGGCCTACAACATTCCCATGACCCGGCCGGCCGATGAATACCTCAAGGTGTATACCGGTTACGAGCGTACCAATACCGAGTCCAGTCGCAGTGACCTGTACAAGATCGGTAGCAGCTATACGCGCTTTGAGGACAACGACTGGTTGTATACCTACGCGTTGAACTACGAGCGTGAAGATTCGGTCGTGGGTAGTGAAGATGAAAAGCGCACGCACTTGATCATTCCGTCTGTCAGCATTTTTCGCACGGAGCATGATGGCAATATCAGTTATCCCCGGCGCGGTTGGAATTTATTGGCGCGCCTGTCGGGCTCGCCGGAAACCCTCGGCTCCAGTACCAGTTTTATACAACTCTACGGTCGGGCCAAATACATTTATCCCTTGGGTAAGGGGCGCTTGCTGTTGCGCACGGAAGCGGGTATGACCGAAGTCGACGAACTTACAGAATTACCTGCATCAGTACGTTTCTTTGCCGGTGGTGACGCCAGTGTGCGGGGTTATGACTATAAATCGCTCGGGCCGAAAAAAGACATTGAAGTGGACGGTGAGGTCGTCCGCGAAGTTGTCGGTGGTAACAACCTGCTGGTCACCAGCGTCGAATACGATTACCTGGTGCGCCCCAAATGGGCTGTTGCCGCATTTTACGATCAGGGTAATGCGGGCGATGATTTCGATTTTGATTTTGCGCGTAGCGTCGGCCTGGGTGTGCGGTGGATCTCGCCCATCGGTCCGGTGCGTGTCGATGTGGCCAAAGCCCTGGATGAAGGGCGCGGTTGGGCACTGCATTTAAGCATGGGGCCGGATCTATGATTCTCCGGTGGCTGAAGCGCATCATCCTCGGTGTTTTGCTGTTGGTATTGGCCAGCCTTGCATCCATCAGTGCGCTGGTGGCAACGGAAGGTGGCAGCCGCTGGGTGATTCGTAAGGTGGCGCAGTGGCTACCTGAACAGGTCGGCACTCTGGAGGTGGGAGAGCTGAAGGGTAATTTGCTCACCGGCCTGGATGTGACCTTCTTTGACTTTAAGCAGCGCCGCGATGGGCAGTTGCATCAACGTTATCGCGCAAAAGACGTGTCTTTTCGCTGGCAGCCGCTGGCCTTGCTGTACAGCGCGGTGTCGGTGCAGTCGCTGGAAGCAAAGGACATCAATATCATCTTGCCACCACCCACCGATGCGCCCCGGGCCGAGCCGTTTGAATGGCCCAGTTTTGCGCTGCCGGTGCGGATTGAACTGGGCGATGTACAGTTGCGCGATATTTATATCCAGCGCGGCCAACAGCCGCTGATTTACCTGCAAAGCATCAGCGGGTCACTCAGCCTCGGGACGTTTAATTTCCGCATGAATGAATTTGCGGTAATAACGCCGGGCTACGGCGCAGAGGTATCCGGGCGCATCGGTTTGCGTTTTCCTTATGCGGCCAATGTAAACGCCACATGGTATTACGACCTTCCGGCACGCGCAGCCGTTGACGAAGACCCCGTACGGTTTAGCGGCGCCGGCGATGTGCGCGGGGACATTCAGGAACTGGCTATTGAACATCAACTCGCGACTCCCTTTGTGGTTGCATCTGAGGGGACATTTCATCCCAACCTGGTGACCGAGGATGACCAGCCGCGCCAGTCGCCCCAGCTGATATTGCAAAATGAATGGCAGGACCAGACTTTATTGGCGCGCTGGTTTCCCGCCAATCTTGCTCCGCCGATCAGCAGTGCCACCCTGGATGTATCCGGTTGGTACGACAATTATCATGCGCGCCTCAAGGGCGAGGTTGCCCAGGAAGCCTGGGGTGACTTTGCCGTTCAGGCTGATGTGCGCGGCGACCTGAAACAGGTGGCTATCACCGACTTGACCCTGCAGCAAATCAACCTTGATGACAACGCTCTGGCGCCCCAGGCTGCGACCCTGAGCACCAGCGGCGCGGTGACCTGGCTGCCCGCAGTCAGCTGGGATCTGGCGGTGGAAGCGGAGCAACTGAACCCGGCCCACTATATGCCGGAATGGCCGGGTAATCTGCGCCTGGCATTGAAGACAACCGGCGGTTACGCAGCGGCAGCTGATCAGGCAGAAAAAAACCTCGCGGTGCGTGTGACCGAGCTGGCGCTGAATGGCCAGTTGCGCGGCCTTGAAGCTACCGGTCTTGGGGATGTCGGTTATGACGGCCAACGCTGGTTCAGCGACCAGTTGCGCCTCACCCTGGGGGCCAACCAGATTCACGTGTCCGGTAGCTACAGCGATCAGATTGATCTGCAATGGCAACTCAACGCGCCTTTGCTCACCCAGATCGATCCGCGTATTACCGGCACGCTATCCACTACCGGACGGTTGCAGGGCAACCTGACCGAGCCGCGTGTGGAAGCCACAGCCCAGGGCAAGGACCTGCAGTGGCAGGGGTATGCTGTCGACGAAGTGGATCTGCAACTGGAACGTACCGGCGCGGGCAACTATGCCCTGGCATTGACGGCGCAGGACCTGCACATCAATCAGCAGGAGATCGAGCAACTACAGCTTAAAGGCTCCGGCGACCTCGCGCGCCATCAGTTGCAAGCCGACCTGGATAGTGAAGCCCTGGGACGCTTGACCTTTGTATTGCAGAGTCAATACAGCGATGGCCAGTGGCGTGGCAAATTTGATTCACTGGAGATTGATACTGAACAGCTCCCTCGGTGGTGGTTAACCGGCAGTGAATGGATGCAGGTGGATGCACAGCAGGCAAGGATCGGCACACAGTGCTTGACCACCCGTGTGCGCTGGGGCAATGCCAACCGGGGCGAGGATGGCGGGGGCGAGGCGGTCGCTAACGATAACCAGGCGGGTGGCGAAATTCCGGCGGCTGACGATCCCTTCATTGAGACGCCACAGTTGTGCCTTCAGGGGCAGTGGCAGGCGCAGAGCGGGGTGCAATTGCAGGCTAGCCTGTTTGCAGCACCCTTGCGCCAGGCACGGCCTTGGCTAAAACCCGATGTCACCCTCGGCGGCGTAGTGGACGGCGAGCTGAATTTTCGCCTGGATACCACTCGACCCAATAAAACCTCCGCCTTTACCGGCATGACCGCAGCACTCACCCTGCAAACCCGCGACGGCGAGCTGCGCTACCAGTTCGCCGACGAAGAACCCAACATATACGCCTGGAACAGGGCGCAACTCACGGCTGACCTGAAAGACGACAAGCTTGACGGGTTATTCGTCATGGACTGGGCCAATTACGGCGATGTGCGGGCAACGACCCAAATTGATTTTGGGCAGGACAATATCACCGGAGAGATTACGGCGAACTTTACCAATCTGGCACCTCTGGAGGCGCTGATTCCATTGACGGATGATGTGCAGGGCCGCCTGGCAGCAGACGTACAGGTTAGCGGCAAGCTACAGCAACCGGACGTGATCGGCCAGTTGAACCTGGTGGATGGCGCCGCCAAGGTGCCACGCCTGGGGGTGGAATTGACGGCAGTGACGGCGCGCCTGCAAAGCCAGCGTGGCGGCAATATTGCTCTGCAAGCCTCGGCAACCTCCGGCCCCGGTCAGCTCCGCGTCACGGGTGACCTGAATAACCTGGGTAGTGAAGACTGGCAGCTGCAGGGCAATGTTACCGGCGAGAATTTCCAGGTGCTGCAACAGCAGCAGTTGAAGGCCAACATCAGTCCCCGCATTGATCTATCCGCCAGCGGCGAGGCCATCCGTATCCAGGGTGCCACCCGCATTCCCTATGCCCGGGCCGAGATAAAGGCACTGCCGGCCAACGCCACCCGGGTGTCCAGGGACGTTGTGATTATCGACGACGAGAACGGCGATGAAACGGTGGTGGCGGGTATCCCGGTATTCATCAATCTGGACCTGGAGATCGGCAATGATGTGCGTTTCAACGGCTTCGGCCTGGACAGCAAATTGGTGGGGAAAATCAACATCCTGCAATCACCGCCACGGGCGCTGCTGACTACCGGCTATGTCAGCGTGGTGGATGGGATCTACAAGGCCTACGGCCAGGAACTGGAGATAGAGCGCGGGCGGCTACTGTTTCAGGGGCCTTACGACAACCCTGGCCTGGATATCCTCGCGGTGCGGGAGACGCCCGAATACACAGTTGAGCTGCAGATCGATGGCACACTGCAACAACCTAACAGCCAGATTAGGGACAGAGAAGGTGATTTAAATGACAGCCAGGCCATGGCCATCCTGCTCACCGGCAAGCCGCTGTCGGAGGCTTCCGCTGCCGATGCCTACATGTTACTCAGCGCTGTCAGCGGGCTGGGCATGAGCAGTGGGCCGGGTATCCAGGAGGAAATTGCGCGCACCTTGCATGTCGATGAACTCACCATCCGATCCGATGAAGGGCTGGAACAAAGCTCCCTCTCGGTCGGTAAATACCTCAGTCCCCGCCTGTTTGTGCGCTATGTGGTCGGCCTGTTTGATCAGGCCTTCAGTGTGGAGATGGAATACCAAATGACCGACCGTTTGCGTCTTGAAGCCACATCCGGTGAGGCACAGAGCATAGATATGGTCTATAAGATTGAGCGTTGACACGCGTAAAAAGCCCACCTGGATAGCTTCACCACTGGCATTCTCGTATATTTAAGGGTATGTTTGTCATCTAGACTATAAGTGGGTTGGTGCCAGCCCCCTTGACCGGTATCCCCGATACCCTTCAGCTCTATACAGCAGCTCCACAATACATAAGAAAACTGATCTATGACTACCAACTCGCAAAGACTGTCCGTGACAGAGAAGATTGGTTATAGCCTGGGTGACCTGGCGGCCAACCTGATCTTTCAAACCCTTGTTACTTTTATCGCCTTCTTCTACACCGATGTGTACGGCATCCCGCCGGCCCAGGCGGCCGCGATTACCGCTATTGGCGGTATTGTAGGTGCATTGTTTACACCGGTGATGGGGATTATTGCCGACCGCACCACGACCCGTTGGGGTAAATTCCGCCCCTGGGTATTGTGGACTGCCATTCCCTTTGGCGGCCTGGCCTTGCTGGCCTTTAGCACGCCCAACTTCAGTGAGGGCGGCAAGGTGGCTTACGCCTATGCTACTTACATCCTTTTGCTGCTGATCTATGCCGCAAACAACCTGCCGTATTCCGCTCTGAGCGGTGTGCTCACCGGCAGCATGGCTGACCGCAACAGCTTGTCGTCCTACCGTTTTGTGGCGGTGATGGTGGCGCAGTTTATTATCCAGGTGCTGCTGTTGCCGTTGGTATTGATCCTCGGCGGTGGCGACAAGGCGCTGGGCTTTGAAAAGGCGATGCTGTTCTTCTCGATAACCGGCACGATCTTTTTCATCATCACCTTCCTGACCACGCGCGAGCGGGTGCTGCCGGTGGTGGAATCGCGCAACACCGTGGGCCAGGACTTGTCGGACCTGGTCAGAAACCTGCCCTGGCTGGTGATGTTGATCGTGACCGTGCTGGTCTTTATCACCCTGCCCCTGAAAGGCGGTATGTATATCTACTACTTCCAGAATTACCTCAGCGAGCCACATCTGGCGAGCTTCCTGCAAAACGTTGGTTTTAACGGCTTTATTGCCGGCCTCAACAGCCTGCTGACCAGCCTGGGCCTGACCGAATTTGCCTGGCCGGAAGATGCGCCCACCTCGGCATTCAGCCTGTTTAACGCCTGCGGCATCATCATGATGATTATCGGTATCGGCTTCTCCAAACGCCTGGCGGATAAATTCGGCAAGCGCAATGTGTTTGGTGTGGCCTTGTTTATTTCGACGATTTTTATCGCGATCTTCTATTTCTTTTCGCCGGAGAGTATCGGTGTGGTGTTTCTCTCCCAGGTGCTGCACGGCTTCTTCTACGGCATCACCATTCCCCTGTTATGGGCGATGATTGCGGACGTGGCGGACTATTCGGAATGGAAGAACAACCGTCGCGCGACCGCTATTGTTTTTTCCGCGATGATCCTCGGCCTCAAGGGCGGCCTGACGATCGGCAGCTCGCTGGTGTCCGGCATCCTGGCCATGTACGGCTATAACGCGTCCCTGGTGGAGCAGGCCCCCGAGACCGTCGGCGGCATTCAAATGGCCGTCAGTATCTATGCCTCCTTGCCGTTCTTCCTGGCCGCGGGTTGCATGTTCTTTTACGCCATCAACAAACCCCTTGAACTCAAGATTGAAGCCGACCTGGCCGCGCGTCGCCTGGCCGGTGCTAAAACGCAATAACTGGAGAGCTAATCATGTCCGATGATAATCAGGATTATCAGGCCCTGGCCGCCAAGGCGATTTCACAGCCGTTGGTCACCCATATCTACACCGCTGACCCCTCGGCCCACGTATTTGACGGCAAGCTTTATATCTACCCGTCCCACGATATCGACGCGGGTATTCCATTCAACGACAACGGTGATCACTTCGGTATGGAGGATTACCACGTTCTGCGGATGGATGGCCCCGACAGCAAGGCGGAAGATTGCGGTGTAGCACTGCATGTGAAAGATGTACCTTGGGCCGAACGGCAAATGTGGGCACCGGATGCCGCCACCAAAGGCGGCAAGTATTACCTTTATTTCCCTGCCAAGCGTACCAATGGCCTGTTCCAGATTGGTGTAGCCATTGGCGACCACCCCGCCGGCCCCTTCAAAGCCGAACCGGAAGCTATCGAAGGCAGCTACTCCATCGACCCGGCAGTCTACCGGGACGATGATGGCGAACATTACATCTACTTCGGCGGTATCTGGGGCGGGCAATTGCAATGCTACCGCGACAATACCTACAGCCCGGATTATCAGGAACCTGCCGCCCACGAACCGGCTTTAGGTCCGCGCGTCGCACGGTTGTCTGCGGATATGAAACAGTTCGCCGAGACCCCGCGCGAGGTGGTGATTCTGGACGAACAGGGCAAGCCTTTATTAGCTGGCGACAACGCACGCCGCTACTTTGAAGGCCCGTGGATGCATAAGTACCAGGACAAGTATTACCTCTCTTACTCCACCGGTGACACCCACTTTTTGTGTTACGCCACCAGCGATAACCCCTACGGACCCTTCACCTACCAGGGCCAGATTCTCACCCCGGTAGTGGGCTGGACGACGCATCATTCGATTTGTGAGTTTGAAGGCAAATGGTATTTGTTCTACCACGACTCCATCTTGTCCGGCGGTGTGACACATCTGCGGTCGGTGAAGATGACGGAGTTGAAGTACGATGACCAAGGGCGGATTTTGACGATTGAGCCTTATCGGAAGTAGGTGAAGGTTGTAGCTCTGAATCCGTTTGGTGTTGGGGTGTTTGTTCCGAAAACGCATGAATACATCCTTGTAGCTCCCTCAAGTCGTCCCTGACTTGAGGGTTTCGGAACAAACACCCCAACACCAAACTCGCAACATATCCGCGGAAAAATTGTTGCAAGCACGTTAAGTATACAATGCTGTTCCCCTTTTTCCCTTTTTCCCTTTTTCCCTTTTTCCCTTTTTCCCCTTTTTTAACTTGATCCTTAACGTTCTTTTATTATATTGTAATACAATATTACTGATTAATAACCATAACGAGCAGGATCTAACCCATGTCTATTATCCGTTCTTTTGCGCGTCGCGCGCTCTTGCCCTTGATTCTGGTAGGGGCTCCCACCGTCCAGGCGGACAATCCGATCTTTAAAGATGTGCTTACCGCTGACCCGGCGGCGATGGTGCATGACGGTACCGTTTACCTGTACACCGGTCACGATGAGGCTAAAGACAACACGAAGTTTTATGAGATGCACAAATGGTTGGTGTTTTCGTCTACCGATATGGTGAATTGGCAGGAGCACGGGCCGAAGTTGTCGGTGAAGGATTTCAAGTGGGCCAAGGGTGATGCCTGGGCGGCGCATGTGATTGAGAGGGGCGGCAAGTTTTATTGGTATGTGACGGTGCGTCACGCGACCATCAATGGTTTTGCGATTGGTGTGGCGGTGGCTGACAGGCCGCTCGGGCCGTTTAAAGATGCCTTGGGTAAGGCACTGGTCAGCAACGACATGACCACCGATACCAACATTGATTGGGATGATCTCGACCCGGCGGCGTTTATCGATGATGACGGTCAGGCGTATTTGTTCTGGGGCAACACCAAGCCGCGTTATGCAAAGTTGAAAGACAACATGATTGAACTGGATGGGCCGATCCATTCCATTGAGGGGTTGCCGAATTTTACCGAGGCGCTTTGGGCGCATAAGCACGGCGAATATTACTACCTGACGTATGCCATGGGCTTTCCGGAAAAGATTGGTTATGCCATGAGCAAGAGCATCACGGGGCCTTGGGAGTACAAGGGCATCCTGAATGAGCTGGCGGGTAACTCCAATACCAACCATCAGTCCATCATTGAATTTAAAGGTCGTTCGTTCTTTATTTATCACACCGGCGGCCATGTGCCCGATGGCGGCAGCTTCCGGCGTTCGGTGGCGATTGATGATTTGCATTACAACCCGGACGGTACGATCAAGCGCATTGTTATGACGACGGAAGGCGTTGCACCGGTTAAGTAGTTTCTCTCTATTTTCTCCGCTGTTTCAATGTTTTTTTGTTTTGTTAGTTGGTGTTCGCAGTCGGTATTTCCACTGCATCTTCACTTCACGGCCAGCCCCCTCACTGGCCGTTTTTTTATATCTCGCTAGTGCGTCTTAATCCGCTTGCCATTAGGGCATGGATTTCGAAAACGCATAACAAATTGGCAGGATCGACAATTTGCACAGCGAAGCTGCCCGCAGGGTGAGCCACAGGGATGTGGCGAATGAATCGTCCCTGTAGCTCCCTCAATTCATCCATGAATTGAGGGTTTCGAAATCCATCCTCTAATGCCAGGCTCGTAAAGGGTAATTAACTAGAGGTATATTTGACTATTTCTATCGGGAACAGCCCGGATCCCATTGACAAATGCCGCTTTTTTTGAATAATATTATCATACAATATAGATAAATCGCTGAGGCCTTCGGTTCCTTTCGGCTCAGCCTATCCAACAAGGTGATATATGACGTCTTATGCCCTGGGCCTGGATTACGGCTCGGATTCGGTTAGAGCCCTGTTAGTCGATGCTCACACAGGTGCGGAAGTGGCCACCAACGTGGTGTATTACCCGCGTTGGAAGAAGGGTTTGTATTGCGTACCGGCGAAAGATCAGTTCCGGCAGCATCCACTGGATTATCTCGAAAGTCTGGAAGCGGTTGTGCGGGGTTTATGGGCCAAGGCGCCCGCCGGTGCGGCGACGCAGGTGGTGGGCATCAGTTTTGATACCACGGGTTCAACGCCGGTGGCGGTGGATGCGGAGGGTGTTGCGCTGGCGCTGAAGCCTGAATTTGCCGACAACCCCAACGCGATGTTTGTGTTGTGGAAAGATCACACCGCTATCAGAGAAGCGCAGGAAATTACCGCTGCGGCCAATAAGGCGCCGGTGAATTATTTGAAGTACGAAGGCGGTATTTATTCGTCCGAATGGTTTTGGGCGAAGGCGTTGCATGTGTTGCGCGAAGACGCAGCGGTGCGCGCGGCGACTTATTATTGGGTTGAGCATTGCGACTGGATGTCGGCGGTGCTGACCGACACCACTCATCCGACCAGGCTGCGCATGGGCCGTTGCGCGACAGGCCACAAAGTGATGTGGCATGAAAGCTGGGGCGGTTATCCGCCCAACGAATTTTTTGTGGGCATTGATCCCTTGCTGGATGGCCTGCGTGACCGTTTGCCGAAAGAGACATTTGCTTCCGATCAGGCGGTCGGTCCACTCACCGCAGCTTGGGCCGACAAGTTGGGTTTACCGACGGGTATTCCGGTCGGTTTCAGCGCGTTTGATTGCCATATGGGTGCCGTAGCGGCGAACGTAAAACCGGGGGTGCTGACCAAGATTATGGGCACCTCGACATGCGACATTACTGTCGCGAGTTATGCAGATATCGGCGAAAAATGTATTCGCGGTATCTGCGGCCAAGTGGACGGTTCGGTAATGCCGGGCATGGTGGGGCTTGAAGCGGGACAGTCCGCGTTCGGCGATTTGTATGCCTGGTTCCGCAACGTATTGATGTGGCCGGCGATCAATGTGCTGCAACAGTCCACCGCTGTGGACGATACAACCAAAGCCACGCTGATTCAGGATCTCGAAGACAACACGCTGCGTATGCTTGGCGATGCCGCCAGCAAAATCCCTGCGGGTGAAACCGGCATTACCGCTCTGGATTGGGTAAACGGCCGTCGCACACCGGATGCTGACCAGACCCTATCCATGGCCATTACCGGTTTAAAGATGGGCAGCCAGGCGCCGCATATCTTTCGTGCATTGGTAGAAGCAACGGCGTTCGGTGCGCGCGCCATTATCGAGCGGTTTAAATCAGAAGGCGTGGCGATTGATTCCGTCGTGGTGATCGGCGGTATCTCCAAGAAATCCGATTTTGTTATGCAAGTGTGCGCCGATGTGTGGAACTGTCCTATCGATGTGCTGGAGAGCGAGCAAAGTTGTGCGTTGGGTGCGGCGATTTTTGCCGCGACTGTGGGTGGTGTGTATCCCGATGTGGCCAGCGCGCAAAAAGCTATGGCATCGCCAGTGTGCAAAACCTACCAACCGGATGCCGCGAACGCAAAAATTTACGCAAGCCTGTATCAAAAATACCAGCAGCTCGGTGCATTTGTGAGCGGGAATGCGTCAGGAGATGCGTCATGAGTTATCAAGAATTAAAACGTGCTACCTACGAAGCCAATATGGAATTACAGCAACGCAATCTGGTGGTGTACACCTGGGGTAATGTCTCGCAGATCGATCGCGACAAAGGCGTGATTGCGATCAAACCCAGTGGCGTGGCTTACGAAAAATTAACCGTGGATGACATGGTGGTTGTCGATCTGGACAACAACATTGTTGAAGGCAAGTTGCGTCCGTCGTCCGACACCAAAACCCATACACATTTGTATCGCCATTTTGACACCATTGGGGGTGTTACCCACACCCACTCAACTTATGCCACCGCCTGGGCGCAAACCCAACAAGGTATTCCCTGTTACGGCACGACCCATGCGGATTACGCCTACGGTGAAATTCCGTGCACGGCGGTGATGAGCGATGAGCAAATTAAGCGCGATTACGAAGAAGAAACCGGTGTACAAATTACCGATTGTTTCAAAGAGCGCAGCCCGGTGGAGGTGCCGATGGTGATCGTCGCGGGGCACGCGCCATTTACCTGGGGCAAGAACGCGGCGGAAGCGGTTTACCACGCGGTTATTCTGGAAGAGATTGCGCGCATGGCGTATCTCACCAAAACCCTGGACCAACAAGTCGCGCCGTTAAAGCAGGGCATTGTCGATAAACATTACCTGCGCAAGCACGGCAAGAATGCTTACTACGGCCAATCGAAATAAAGATTTACGCAATTGGTCTGCCCGCGTGCAGACGACGTAACAAACTGACAAAACACCAACGTTATTTTTGAGGAATCAGTAATGAAGATTTACGGCGATAAAGAAGTGTGGCTGGTCACCGGTTCCCAACACCTGTACGGCCCCGGCGTGCTGAAGCAAGTGGCTGAAAACAGCCAAAAGATTGCCGAGTCATTGACTGCCTCGGACAAGATTTCAATCAAGATCGTCGCGCAGGACACGGTTAAATCTCCCGGCGAGATTCTGTCGGTGTGCCAGCGCGCCAACAGCAATGAAAACTGTGTGGGCCTGATCCTGTGGATGCACACCTTTTCTCCGGCGAAGATGTGGATTTCCGGATTGAAAGCGCTCAACAAACCCTACATGCATTTGCACACGCAGTTTAATGCCGAGCTGCCGTTTGCTGAGATCAACATGCACTTTATGAACCTGAACCAGAGCGCCCACGGCGACCGCGAGTTCGGTCACGTCAGCACGCGTTTGCGTCAGGACCGCAAAGTGGTGGTGGGTCACTGGTCAACTGATTCGGTACAAAAACAAATCGACAGCTGGTGCCGCGTTGCCATGGGCTGGCACGAAAGCCACAACCTTAAAGTGGCGCGCTTCGGCGACAACATGCGGCAAGTGGCTGTGACTGACGGAGATAAAGTCTCCGCACAAATTCAGTTTGGTTACGAAGTGCATGCTTACGGTTTGGGCGATTTACAAAAAGTGGTCGATGCGGTAACCGATGAGGAAGTGGCCAACCAAATCGATGTTTATCGTGCAGAGTACGATGTGTCGCCCGCGGTGTTTGATGATGAACATCAATTCCAGATGCTGAAAAACGAAGCACGTCTGGAATTGGGTATGCTGAAATTTTTAACTGAAGGCGGCTTTGGTGCATTCACCAACTGCTTCGAGAATTTAACCGGCTTGACCAACTTGCCTGGCCTGGCCACACAACGTTTGATGGCCGCCGGTTTTGGTTACGGTGGTGAAGGCGATTGGAAAACCGCCGCCATGGTGCGCATCGCAAAAGTGATGTCCAAAGGTCGCGCAGGTGGCTCTTCGTTTATGGAGGATTACACCTATCACTTCGGCGCACCGGATCAGGTATTGGGCGCGCATATGTTGGAAGTTTGTCCGTCTATTGCCGCGGAAAAACCGAAACTGGAAGTGCATCTGCACACCATCGGTTGTCGCAATGACATCGCACGCCTGATCTTCACCGGCAAACCCGGCCCGGCCTTGTGTATTTCGGTGATCGACCTGGGTACCCGCTTCCGCATGATTATCAACGAAGTGGATACTGTAAACCCACCGCAAGAATTGCCCAACCTGCCTGTGGCAAAAGCCTTATGGGAACCGCGCCCGAATCTGGAAGTTGCCGCAGCCGCATGGATCCACGCGGGCGGTGCACATCACAGTGCGTACACCCAGGGTATTACGGCGGATGAAGCGGTTGATCTGGCGGAGATGGCGGGTATCGAGGCGATTGTAATTGGCGCGGATACGACTGTGCGTAATTTGAAAACCGAATTGCGTCATAACGCTGCGTTTTACCATTTGAGTCAGGGTGTTTGATTGATGTGATGGGCGATTGGGTGACGGTGGGTGAGACACGCCGTAAACCCATCCGTGGGGGCTCAGCAGCGACGTCCTGTCGCTGATGGTCTCACCCACCGTCACCCAATCACCCCGGCAAGTTTTTCGTAGCCCCACAAAAAAGTGAAACCCCTATAAACCCGTAGGTCGGATTAGCCGCACAGCGGCGTAATCCGACGCGATGCCTAAAATTGACAAAAAATTCATTGTTGTGCACGGATTAAATTTCACATAAAGCAATTGAAATCTCTTGAATCTTGTTAAGAGCTTCGAGAACTCTGCTTTTAAAGAACCAAAATCCCTGCGAAAAACTTGCAGGTGGTATCGGGTACCTTCAGGCGGGACCATCAGCGACAGGACGTCGCTGCTGAGCCTACAGGGAAGTATTCACGGCGTGTCTCGCCTGAAGGTACCCGATACCACTTAACACCAAAAAAATTTGGGCCAACTCCACCCCCTATGCTCTAATCGCTGCTTTTACCCAGCGAGAAAAAATATATGTACGACCACTTTGACGCACTGATTTTCGACATGGACGGCACCCTGGTAGATAGCGGGCAGTTACACGAAGTTGCCTGGACCGAAACCCTTACCCGTTTCGCCATCCCCATCGACCGCCCCTATATGCGCTCACTCGCCGGTGTTCCCACCAAAGGCACGCTGGAATTGTTGATTGAAAAATTCAACTGCGACGTCAGCGCTACCACAATTGAGATGAATGAATTTAAAGAAGCCTTTGTGCGCGAACACATGCACAAATATGTAAAGCCAACGGCCTTGTTGGACATCGTAAAAAAATACCACGGCAAAAAGCCGATGGCAGTGGGGACCGGTGCTTACACGGCGGAAGCAGAAACTATTTTAAAATTGTGCGGGCTTGATCAATACATTGATGTGGTTGTCGGTGCGGATCAAGTGAGTCATCCCAAGCCAGCACCGGATACATTTTTGCGTTGTGCTGAGTTATTAAATGCAGATCCGAAGCGCTGTGTGGTGTTTGAGGATGCGCAAATGGGCTTGCTGGCGGCACGTAACGCCGGGATGGAGGCCATTGATGTTTTGGCCGTTTTACAAATAGAAAACGATTATTTCCTGTAACGGAATTGACATGCCTGCGGAAACGCAGGCGCGCTAACTGCACCAAGGCCGGTTTTTATTGCCCGATAATCAACCTGGAGATCTCTGCAAACCCACACGATGGGTTTCAGAAATAGCCTGATAGCCATAATAAGGTAACAATAATAATGCAAACACAAAAATTATCGATCACCGAGAAAATCGGTTTTGGTGCAGGCGATATGGCCGTGAATGTCATGATCGCGGCGATGTTTTATTTCATGCAATATTTCTATACGGATATCTTTGGGTTAAAGCCTGTTCATGTCGGGACCTTATTTTTGGCTGCGCGGTTCATCGACGCACTCAGCGATCCGCTGATGGGTTTGATTACCGACAAATACAAATCGCGCCTCGGTCGTTTCCGTCCCTATTTTTTATACCTCGCCATTCCTTATGGTTTCGCGGTCTTTCTGCTATTTACAACACCGGATTTTTCCTACAACGCCAAGCTGGTATGGGCTTACGTCACGTACCTGTTTGCGACCTTGATGTTTACCGGTGTAGCGATTCCTTATATTTCCTACATCGGGGTATTAACCTCTGACCCGCAAGAGCGGTTGTCGGCCAATGGTTACCGGATGTTTTTTGCCAAGATTGCCAACGTCGTTATTGTTGCGTCTGTACCGCCTTTGGCGTTGATGTGGGGCGGTGATAATCCGGCCAAAGGCTATCAGCTCGCCATGGGCCTTATGTCCTTTGTCGGTGTGCTGTTGTTGCTGTTCTGCTTCTTTACCACCCGCGAACGGGTTGAGCACGTCGTGGATAAAAAACCGCTGGGCGAGCAACTTAAGTTGCTCCTGAAGAATGATCAATGGCTGGTGTTGTGCGCTTGTTGTGTCTTGGGCACTCTGGGTTATGCGTTGCGTGGCAGCGTCGCGTTTTACTATGCGATTTATTATCTCGGTGGCGATGAATCCCTCGCCGCGAGTTTTACCAGTGCGGGTATTGCAGCATCCATCGTATCTATGGTGGCGTCTACCTGGATTACCAAAAGCTTCTGCAAGGTCAATTTGTTCCGCTGGTCGCAACTGCTGGTGGCGTTGCTGAGTGTGGTGATGTTCTTTGCTGTCTCGCCGGGCGACATTGTGTTGGCATTTGCTTTATATATCTTGTTGTCGTTTGTCGTGGACCTGCATGCACCGATTTTCTGGTCCGCCATTGCAGAAGCGGTTGACTATGGCGAGGTAAAAAATGGCAAGCGGGTGTCCGGTTTGGCCTTTGGTGGTATTTCTTTCTGCCAAAAAGCGGGGGCCGGTCTCGCGGGTTTTCTAACGGGTGTGCTGTTAACCTATTTCGGTTATCAGGCGGGCGAAGCCCAAACTGAATTCGCTTTGACTGGCATCGCTTTAATGTTGACGGTTATTGCGGGTGGCTTTCATGCGCTGATGGGGCTGGTGATGTTCAAATACCGTATCACCGATAATTATTATCACCAGATGCTTGCGCAAAAGCCGCCGCATGAAAAGTCCGCTGGCGACGCCAATACGACCGTCGCGAGCGGCGAATCTGCACCCATTTAAATCCTCTTGGAGAATGAACGTGAGCCAGGTATTAACACCACTGATCGAACAACGTGCCGACCCTTTCATCTACAAACACACGGACGGTTTTTATTATTTCACCGCATCGGTGCCCGCCTATGACCGCATTGAATTGCGTCGGGCAAAAACCATTGCGGAACTGGCCACGGCGAAAACAGTGGACGTCTGGCACAAGCCGGACACCGGCCCGTACAGCGAATTGATCTGGGCACCGGAGATTCATTTCAATAAAGACCCGCAATCCGGTGAATCTGCCTGGTACGTTTATTTTGCGGCAGCGCCAAGCCGAGAGATTAAAGACAAGCTCTTCCAGCACCGTATGTACGCCATTCGCAATAGCGCGGCTAATCCGCTGGAGGGTGAATGGGAATTTATGGGGCAGGTGGATAGCGGCATCGACACCTTCTGTCTTGACGCCACCACCTTTACTCACAAAGGCGTGCTCTATTATTTATGGGCCCAAAAAGACAACGCCATCGAGGGCAACTCCAATCTTTATATTGCCCCCATGAAGACACCCTGGCAGTTGGCGGCGGCGCCGGTGATGCTGAGCAAGCCGGAATTCGACTGGGAGATTCGCGGCTTTTGGGTCAATGAAGGGCCATCGGTGGTTAAGCGCGGTGGGCGTATCTTTATCAGTTATTCCGCCAGCGCCACCGATGAAAACTATGCGATGGGCTTATTGTGGGCAGATGAAAATACCGACGTGCTGGACCCGGCCAGTTGGCACAAATCGCCAGAGCCGGTGCTAAAGACTTGCTATGAATACGGCATCTACGGCCCGGGCCACAACAGCTTTACGCTGGGTGAAGATGGCCAGACAGTGATGCTGGTGTATCACGCGCGCACCTATACCGAAATCGAGGGTGATCCCTTGTGGAACCCGGACCGCCATACCTTTGTAAAACCCTTGCGCTGGGATGCCGAGGGGATGCCGGTGTTCGGTCGCCCTTCCGTTGTCGAAGATTGAAAAGCGGCAAACCCTGCCGCTTTTTTACCCGCTGTTATTCCTTAAAAATCAAGCGCTTCGCTCAAACAGGGTGGGGCGTTATATCAACCTTTCTTAACGCATGATTGACGAAAAATACGCCAAAAAGTGCGTGCAATTTCACATTCCTCTGCTAACCTAATCAAACCTGTAAGGTATTTGTGGGGGAGCTGTTTGTTCACCCACGGGATAAAAATGAGGCTCGCGTGAATAATTTATCGCTCAAGTGGAAGATCTTATTAAGCGTAACGCTCACCTGCGTGGCAGCGGTGATCGTTACGACCGTGGTGACGGTTCGGTCCGGTCTGGCCACGACCGAGGAAACGATTGTCAACGATACCCGCACCCTTGCGCAGGTGCTCGGCGAGTCCAGCATCGGCGCCATGACCTTTGATGACAGCATGACCGTAACAGCCTCATTGGGTGCCTTGCGGGTCAGCCCGCGCGTGCTGAGCGCGGTGATTTACAACGGCAATAAACCCTTCGCCTGGTACGCAAAAGGTTCGGGTGCAAAAGAATTACCAGCCGGTATGCCCTCAACCCCCGGTGCTGTTGAAGTGGTTTACCAAGGCAAAGTTGTCATGATTACCGAAGCCATTGAATCCGAAGGCTCGCGCGTTGGCACCATCAGCTTGCGTGTGGATATGTCCGAGGTGGATCAGATTGTTACCGAAGCACTGACCTACGCATTGCTGGTGATTGTGATCATCAGTGTTATCGCAGCATCACTCGCTTACGCGGTGCAATTAAGTATTGTTAAACCGGTGAATAACGTTGTGCGCGCGCTACGCGATATTTCTGAAGGTGAGGGCGACCTGACCCGTCGTTTACCAGTCACCGGCACTGACGAAATTTCCGAATTGGCGCAGTGTTTCAATACCTTTGTCGAGCGCCTGCACACGATCATCGCCAGCGTGGCGGAAACCGCTCAGGAAGTCAGTGGTAATGCGGCTGTGTTGTCCAGTCTTTCGCGCGAAAACGAACGCGAAATCAAAACCCAGCAATCGGAAATCCAACAGATTGTGGTGGCCGTGAAAGAAATGGCCAGCGTGGTACAAAACGTGACGGTCAGCGTGACCGAAACCGCCGACAAATCCATGCAGGCTGACGGTGCAGCGTCATCCGGTAAGACCATCGTGACCAACACCATGGGTCAGATTAAAAACCTGTCGGAAGAAATCAAAACCGCTGCCGAAGTGATTGATCGTCTGCGCAAGGAAACCGTCAGTATCGGTTCTGTGCTGGATGTGATTCGCGGTGTTGCCGAACAAACCAATTTACTCGCCTTAAACGCCGCCATTGAAGCCGCACGTGCCGGTGAGCAGGGGCGCGGCTTTGCCGTAGTAGCAGATGAAGTACGTACCCTGGCATCGCGCACGCAAAGTTCCACCACGGAAATTCGCGAGATGATTGAGCGCTTGCAGTCCGGTTCCCACGAAGCGGTGGAGATGATGTCAGCCGGTACTGCACAGGCCAATTCCTCAGTGCAACAAGCCAGCGAAGCCAGTAGCTCCCTCGAACATATTACCGAGATTGTCAGCGTCATTCGTGACCGGACTAACCAGATTGCCGCTGCGTCCGAGCAGCAAAGTGCTGCCACGCGGCAAATAGAACACAATATAGATCGGATCTCTTCCGTAGCGACCAATACTGCCGAAAGTTCAGTGAGGATTACCTCCAACACTGAACACCTGGCCGATATGGCCGCGCGGATGGCCGAGCTTGTGGGTCGTTTCAAAATTTAGATTATTGTTGAAATCTACCGGAGATATTTTTCAATAATGACCTGATGCACGGTTGACGATTTGCGCGAGCAGATTCTCAACCGTGCGTTGTTTGAAACGATTTTTTTAAGTGAATCGAATGGGAAAAAAACCGCGAATTTAAAGAACGGGATGAAACCAAAAAGGACCGAACCAGCAGGGAGTGATATGAAACCGCGATTCAGTGTCCAACCCTTGTCATAACGCAGTCTATTGACCATTATGAGATTAACCATCATGAAGAAAACATTACTTGCTATTTCAATCTGCTGTGCATCTTTGTTTGCGCTTCCTACCCTGGCATGTAATAAGCCTGCGGCCAAACCGGAAATTCCCGACGCGGAAACCGTGGTTACCGCGCAAATGGTGAAAGCCAACAACGAAGTGAAAGCGTATGTAAAAGCGTATGAAGATTATTTAGCTTGCGCCAAGCTCTCCCGCGGAGAAGAAAAGCAAGAACTGGATGGTCTGAAACAATTTGCTGAAGATTTCAACGTTGTCGTTCGCGCGTTTAAAGCCAGAAGTAATGGCTAAGTTATGCTGATACTGCGCGGCTGCGATTACGCCAGCCTGACGCTAAAAAATAACATTGCATTTTCGTATCCCCCAAAGCACTGCCGGCCCCCGGCGGTGCTTTGTTTTTTGATCCGACGAAAAAACGCTGGCAAAGCATTATATTTGATATATAATAATACAAATGAACAACGCCGTTCATGAGCCTCCGTTTTATCGTCGGTATATTTGGTAGCTTTCCTTATCATCTACCTGATACCACTTGCAGCTCGCCCGGGATTTACCCGCGCGAGCTTTTTTATTTACCAAAAGCGGATATAAATGGCCGCAGTAATACCGAGGATGATGAGTGTGTGGATGATGTCCCACTTATCGATGCCCGCCCGGATTTCCGCGCGTTGCGCAGCGCTGATTGACGAATAGGTGAGGCCCGCTAATTGCTCATCGCTGGCGCGTGGCGTGAACATACTGGTGAGGATCACAATCGCTACAATCACGATAAACAGCGCGGAGCAGTAATACAGCCAGTTCATCGCTACCAGGCTGTAAAGTACACCATCCGGTGAAAGCTGATCTTTGAAGATGGTTAATATCAAGCGCGCCATGCCGAGCACAAACCCGGCGACCAACCCGACAAAACCGGCGGCGGGCGTAATGCGTTTGGAAAAGACACCCAACAAAAAAACAGCGGCAATACCCGGTGCAATCAAGGCCTGCACCAATTGCAAATATTCATACAACACACCGGATACCATTTGCATTACCGGTATCCACACAATGCCGAGCACAACCACCACGATGGTGGCGATGCGCCCCACTTGTAGCAATTTTGCTTCGCTCGCGGCGGGTTTATATTTTTTGTAGAAGTCGATGGTGAATAACGTCGCCGAGGAATTAAACAGCGAGGCAAGAGAGCTCATCAGCGCCGCGAGCAAGCCGGCGATGACAATGCCTTTAATACCCGAGGGTAATAATTCCGTTACCAGCACTGCAAATGCCTGATCGGCACTGTCCACCTGGATTTTTCCCTGGGCATTCAGGGCAAATGCAATCATGCCGGGAAACAAAAAGATAAACACCGGCAACAATTTTAAATAACCTGCAAAGAGTGTTCCGCGTCGCGCCGCCTGAATACCCTTGGCTGACAGCACGCGCTGTACGATGTATTGGTCCGTACACCAATACCAGAAGCCGATAATAATGGAACCGAAGATCACGCCGGGCCAGGGAAAGTTTGGATCGTTCGCCGGTCGGATCAAATGCATTTGATCGCCGTTGATGCGCTCAAGCTCGGCCAAACCGCCCACCATATCGAGGCCGACGTAAAGGATCACCAGCGAGCCCAGAATCAATACCGGTGTTTGAATGACCGACGTCCATAAAATGGCTTTCATACCACCCAGCACAGTGTAAATACCGGTAACCAACACCAAGCCCAAGGCAGCAATCCAGAAAAAATCGATGCCGAATACGCTGTCGATACCCAGCACGGTTTTTAACACCACACCACCGGCATAGACGGTGACGGAGACTTTGGTTAACACGTAACTGATTAACGAAATAATGGAGAGAAAAGTTCGCGAACGCGTGGAATAACGCCGCTCCAGAAATTCCGGCATCGTATAAATCTTGCTGCTCCAATAAAACGGCGCAAAGATCCAGCCGAGCAGGATAATAATCCACGACTGCAACTCCCAATGCGCCATCGCCATTCCCGACTGCATCCCGGCACCGGATAAACCGACCAGGTGTTCCGAGCCGATATTGGATGCAAAGATCGATGAACCAATCACCAACCAACCGGCATTACGACCCGCGAGAAAATAATCTGTAGTATTTTCCTCCTTTTGTCGTAGTGACCAGATAACGATGCCGAGCAGGAGAATGAAAAAACCGGTGAGGACATACCAGTCCAGGGGGCTGAATTGGATCATGAGGGCTCCTTTTGTTATTTGTTTTATGTTCTTATATCAATATAAATTGTGAATGACGAGTAATATTTCTTGCGAATCTCTAACGAATAAAACCCCACTTTGTGCAAGTGAGGTTTTGTGTGGTTACGAGCCTCCAAACGGAGGCTATTGACATGCCTTTTCTCAACTACATGGAATACCGAATCCCCAGTGCGTAGGTTTTGGAATAAATTCCATTGCCAAAGTTGAACAGGTTTTGATTTCCCTCGCCGTAGTAGCTCTGGTACACATCGTCCAGCAGGTTAGTTGCATCAAAGGTGACCATGATACTGTCCGTTACGTCGTAACTCAGCTGGAAGTCCAGGCTCTGTTCGGGACGATTCCAGAACTGAATTGGATTGGCGAAAATGGCCGCTTCGTTGCCGGTGTAAAACTCTTCGCGCCACACGTAAGACAAACGCGCATCGAATGTATTTCTGTCATACGCCAGAACGATGCTGTAAGAAGAGTCGGAAACGCCACTCATCTTCGATTCAATGTAACCGTTGCGGCTGCCATCTTCGTTAAATACCGGTGTCTGTTGTGACGAATCCAGCAATGTGAAGCTTGCCTGAACGCCCAGGCCGTCCAGTGTTTCGGGCAAGTTATTTGGGAAATAAACCAGGCCAACTTCGAGACCTGACAGTTCCCCTTCACCGGCGTTGATGGGTGCGTTTAAAACGTAAGGTCTCGTAACACCATCAGTACCTGTTCGAACAATTGTGCTATATCCCGGAAGTATCATACCCTCTAATTCACGTTTAAATACCGCCCCGTAGAGGGAGCTGCCTTCGGCGAAGTACCATTCTAGTGAAAGGTCATAATTCGCAGATTCCGTAGGTTGTAAATTGGGATTCCCGCCAGTGCCGGTTCCGTAAGGTACAGTCGTTAAAGGGTCAGTCCAGTAGCGTTGTGCATTCAGCGAGTTAAACTCGGGCATGCGCAATGTCTGTGTATAAGCCAACCTACCAACGAGGTCTGCAGTAATATCCCAGTTCAGGACCAGGCTTGGCAGAAACTTGTCGGTCTCATTGGTGCCTTCGCTGTAATCATAGGTGTTGGATTGAGCTGCTTGCTCCGCCCAAAACTGCATGTCCTGTTCATAAGAAACATAGCGGACACCAAGTTCACCACTGATGCTGTCACCAAGGCGGAATTCACTGGTGACAAAGGCAGCAGCGGAGGTCTCTTCAATATCAAAGGTTTTGTAGACTTCTTCTTTTTCAAGGCCATAGACAGCCCGTACAGCATCCGCGTTGTCGAGCAGATAAGAGCCGTCTGCAGAGATGAAACTATCGAAAACATTAGCGCGACCGGCAAAATAATCTTCAACCGTAAAGATCAACCCGGATCCATCACCGCTAGCGCCTGCTGCTGTCAATTGCTGCATCAACATTGAGACGGTTGTCGCATTGGCAGGGGACGCATCCTGGCCGCGGGTAAATTCTTGCGCACCTCTGTTTTCATAACGCCCGCCCGCCTTGATAGTGTTGATAAAGCTTCCGTCAAGCTCCCACTCAGCGTCAAATGTAAAGGTTGTCGAGTCACCGGTATTACCACCACCATTGTCATAAATGGTGGAGGCATTCCAGTTCGCAACGGCCGCCATATCGGACTCGTCTACTGAAGTCGCCGCGTTGTCCCAGAAAACAATGGAGGGAATACCGTCACGATCATTGTAATCAACGTCCAGGCCGGGTGCTGTTCTGGTAAAACGCATGGCAAAGAAATCGGTGGTGAATTCGCTGTCCTGATAAAGCAGTTCAGAATTGATAGTCAGGCTATCTGTTGGTGTCCATTTGGCTCCCAATGCATAAAGATAACTGTCTGTTTCACCGTAGGAATAATCACCGCTCTGGAAGCCACCATTATTTCGACCTTGGTGTTCTTTTACGACGATAGTGCCTTCATAAACCTCAGGAATGTCGATGTTGCCGTTGCCATGTTCCAGTGTGTTGGAGAACCACATAGCATTTTGTGATGAGTTTCGATAACCGGTATAGAAACCTTCGGCAAGAACTTCCAGGTCTTCATTCGGGGCCCATTGAAAAGAAACGCTGGCCGCAGGACGTTCACGATTACCAGTGAAGGATGTACCAAAGATCGCATCACGCATGAGTAAATAGTCAACGGTCTCTCCTCCGACGCTTAGAGTCGAGCCGGCTGTATGCGGCAAACCATTTTCCAGTCCAGTTTGCCAAATTAAACTATTGTCACCGACCCCCTCCTTCGTGTACCTATTGGGAATCATTTCATAAGGTGAGTAAGCAAAATGTGGATCTTCTGTGAAAAACGGAAAGACCGCGCCGGCCGTCATGGTGTCGTCGCGATAATTCGTCTCTACATACGACAGGTTTAGCAGCGCACCAAACTCACCGGCAGAGGTATCCCATCGATTGCTGAATAGCGCACTGATGTTCGGATCGATTTTATCGGGTTGATCGGAATAAATACCACGCGCAGCTAATACGATTTTTCTGTCAGAGAAATCAAACGGACGGTGAGTTTTAATGTCGATAGAGCCGGCTATGCCTCGCTCTACCTGATCTGCTGAACGGGTTTTGTAAACCATGACGTTCGATAACAAGCTTGCCGGAATATCCTGCAGAGCGACTGCACGGCCCGCACCCGTAAAAATATCTCGACCATTAACGGTGGTGTGTACATCAGTCAATCCGCGTACAGTTACGGTACTAACTTCACCTGAGCCGCGACCAGTAACTTGCACACCGGTAACACGTTGCAAGGCTTCCACAACGTTATTGTCCGGGAATTTACCGATGTCTTCGGCTACGATGGAATCCACAATCTGGATGTTGGAACGTTTAATGTCCAACGCTTTGGACAAACTTCCCCGAATGCCCTGAACAACAATTTCTTCGATAGGTTCATTTGCTTCTTGCGCGATGGCCGACTGTGCCAAAATCGCTGCAAGTATTGCACTGGATAAAGCTTTTTTTGAGTACATGATGTGACTCCGGAACTTTTATTAATATTCGATTGATTGCTCGCGCCTTACACTTGTGAGAGTGCGAGGTAATCATGCTTCTTATAATTGCACGGAAGGAGGGAGCATTGCTCCCTCACCTCATTCAAGGTGCAACAGAAGCCGCCCCTTCTTGATAGAGTGCATTGATTGCTTCAGCGGTAATCGCACCGCTGAAAATCTTCAGTTCGTCAATGGCACCGTTGTAGGGTGTATCCCAATAATTAACACCCAGTGCAAACTCATTAGATTCGCCTGGCACCGTAAATACGCGCGGGAATCCGCTGGTTTCAAGTTCGAGTTGACCATTGATGTAGATCTTCAGCGTGTCTCCATTGTCGCCGTCGACTGTCAATGCAAAGTGGGTCCATTCACCTTCAGGAATGCGATAACCAAGCTCACCATTGTCGAAGAAGGTCCCTTGCGTAGCCCACACACGTGTTCTGTTAGTGCCATTCATTGAAGGCACAACGCTTAGCCAGGAGGAGTTCGATGCGCCGCCAAAAAATGCGGTGGTGTAATTGGTAAAGGCTTCGGGTTTTAACCACAAGGAAACCGAATAGTTATTACTGCTGATCAAGTTGTCCGGCAGTCTTACACCTGATGTGCCATCCAGACTAAGTGCTGAACCTTTCACACCTTCAACGTAATTCACGCTGCCTTCAGGAGTATTGATGAGCGGGCCAGTGATTTCGCCTGCTCCATAGAGTCCCTTGAGTTCGAGCAAATCATTCTCGAAACTGTATTCAGCTGGCGCGAGCGATACCACTGTGACTGCGAAAGTTTTCGTTTCGGTGAACCCTTGATAATTAATGGTTGCCGTTAACGTCACTTCCTGATCGCCCTGTAGTGCAGTGGGTTGGGTAACCACGGCGGTGCCGTTCACAGGCTTCAGGAAGTCTTCGTTGCTCGATGTCCAACTGATTCCGGAAACAAAAGGTCCGACACGGGGCAATTCGAAATTACCGCGAACTGCTGACAAATCGCCTAGCTCCAACGCATCTTTTATGAATGCAGGAAATTGCGCTGGATCGGTCAGGTTATTCATTGCTGCACCGTTGATATCGAGGCTGCTTAGAGCATAGTCATATGCAATGAACTCGTCGATCTGGCCTGCGAATGGCAAATCCCAGCCATAATTGACGCCGAGAGCGAAATGGCCTCCCGTACCATTGAAGAGATCCGGACGTGGCATAGATCCACTTAGAACTCCGTTGATATAAAGTCTCATCGTGCCGTCCGCATAGGTAATTGCAACGTGTTGCCATGTATTTATTGGTGTTGCCGCTGAATGTACGATTTGGTTCCAGTCTTCGAATGTAGTGCCGGCTTCGATATATTTGCTCCATACCAATCCGGTTGATGTGAAGTGGGCAGCGCGGTCGGGAATGTAACTGACCCATTGATCCGGCAGTGTCGTGGACGCAAAAAAAGCTGGCGTATAAGCCGTCAGCGCACTGGCTTTCATCCAGAATGAAACAGTGTATTCGCTCGAATCAATAATGTCGTCTGGCAGTCTTACACCGTTGTTGCCTAGAAAATTGAATGCCTGACCAGCAAAACCTTCAACATAACTGGCAGCCGTTGCATTCAGGTTGAGCAGGTTGTTATCCGTCGTATTCGCTTCGGCAAAATTCCCCAAACGATCACTTAGCGCACCCTCAAAAGCGTAATGCGCAACGGCATTTCTGAACGCAGGGCGTGCTTGCAAATCAACGGTGAAATTTTTGGTAACGCGCTCACCATTCAATTCGATAGTAGCGCTCAACGTGACACTTTGGTCGCCGCGGTCAGGTGTGGGAATAAATACACTGCCATTGTTCCCGATGTAATATTCGTTGCTACTTTCCCAATTAATAGCGGCCCCATTTTTTCCGACTGTGGGCAGGGCATAGCCCTCATCTGCAATCGTCAGCTCTGTTTTCAAATCCAAAGCACTTGAAACTATTGCCAAGGCTTCGCCGGTTGCAGTAAGCGGATCGACGTGGCTGCCCCAGATGGTTTCACCACCAGCAGACATAGCAGAAAAAACAGGAACCAATTTTTGCAGATTATCGTCCCATTGCCACTTGATAACGCCATAGTAAATGCCAGAGGTCAGTTCCAGTTTGATAGCATCACCACTTTGGATTGCCCAGTTTCCAGTTTCTGCACCAGTGACTGTCCGGTCTGCATGTAAAGTCACGTAGGAAGATTGAATCGCAGCGGTATTTACGGCGTTACCCTGATTAATAAATTTGTAAAAGCCGGGTATCTCTGCGACGTCAACAGTGTTATGCCCTTCAAGCGGCACATAGCGCTGTGGTGAAGCCACTAACCAACCCGCTTTGTTAACGAACATTTCATGGGTGCGCACCGCATGCGCTTCGATATTGTTGGGGTAGTCTGTGGATGACGCGGGGAAGCGTGTATGCGTTACAAGAATGTGACGATCAGTTACTGCGTCATAATAGGCGGAGTTATGGCCGGGGGATTGATAACCCCAGGATTCGCTTTCTTCACCCAATGCGGTGGTAAATTCAAAGCCACCCATGAGTTTTCCGCCCACTTCCAGGCCAGGTAGATCTGTAATCTCATTGCCGGCTGGATCGTAGTAAGGACCGTCAGGTGTTTTAGAGCGAGCAATGCGAATATTGTAACCGTCGTTTGCTGCAAAACCGGCTACGGAATAGAACAGGTAGTAGTAGTCAGCAATGGGACTATAAATAACAAAGGCACCTTCGATTGCACGGAAGTCTCCGCCCAGGAGTTTCTTGCCATAACCTTGGCCTTCTTCGGGCATACCGGTGGCTTCATCCATTGCCAGTACAAAAATGCCACCGGAATAAGAGCCGTAGACCATCCACAGATTACCGTCTTTATCGTAGAAAGCCGCAGGGTCAATCACATTAGGATCAACAGCACCGTTCCAGGTGGTCTGCCCGTTATCTAACGGGTAGGAGGTAAATTCTGTAGCTTCACGATAGCCACTACGCAGGAAGATGCCTTTGTCAACATAAGGCCCCTCAATGGAGTCCGCCTCAGCTAAACCGAGGTATGAACGATTCCAGCAACCACCATCGGCTTCTGTCTGTGCGCAGTGGTTGTAGTAAAACCAGTATTTACCGTTGGGAGCCTGAATGACATCAGCAGCCCAGTTGCCGGTATAACCATCAGTCCACTCAATACCTTCAGCGAATTCTGTTGTGTAAGTATTAAATAGTGGACTTTCATCGACCGCCTCATTGCTTGAAAGGACGGAGATGTATTCCCAGTTGATCAAATCGTCTGACTGTGCGGCAGCCAGATGTGAGCCGAAAATATAGTAAGTATCGCCGGCTTTAATTATCGATGGATCATGCACACTGATATCTTGCCAGTCGACCGAGCCCTCACTATTGAGGGGCACGGAGCTTGAAACAACGGGTTTGGAGTAAGTGGGTTCTTCCGATGCAGGAACAGTAGGTTTGGTAGACTCGCCGCCACCACCACAGCCGCCCAAAAGCAGTAAGCCGCTCATAACAAGCGCTAAGTTCGTTAATCTCATGTGGGTGTAACCTCTTATGTTGTTATTACTTATGTTGTTTTAACTTATGGAATGGAGCACCACCGATGACGGACAGGCTGACCTGCTATCGGGTTATGTCTCCCGGTACTACAAACTTGCTGACAGTTATTAAAGTCTTTATATGTCATACAATAATACTAACTGTGCATATTGTCACACAATTTGGTGTCAGTAAAGCTTGAAAACCTTCTTTTGCCAGAGGTTGGCGATAGATTAATAAGATAATATAGAGGGGTTTGGAGGAGATTGGCCGAAAGGGAAAGCTAAAGAACCTACGCTATGAGACGAAGTGAGCAAGCTGGGGGAGATGACCAGAAGTTCCACAGTCCGGATATGAGAAAACTATTAATGGAGAAGAATAATGCTAAAAAATCTTAACCTCTGGTATGTCATGTTGATGATTGTCTGTTCCTCAGGTTGCGGCTTCACAAAGGGAAACCTGAACCCCCCGCAACAATTTGACTACCAAGCCACTCCCCAGGAAATCGGCACAACAACGCAGGCCATCGCGGACATAGATGCTCTACTGCAATCCTTTATCGACGAGAAAAAAGCCAGCAGCATTGCTGCCTTCGCGGCGAAGGACGGCAAGGTGATGTATTACGATGCCTTCGGTTGGAAAGACATTGACAATAAAGTCCCCGCTTCTGTTGATGATTACTATGTGCTTTTTTCCCAAACCAAGGCAATAGTAACGGTGGCGTTTATGACGCTTGTGGATAAAGGCCTGGTGGCGATTGATGATCCAGTGGCGAAATATTTTCCGGAGATTCCGGATGAGGTCATCACCAGGATTAATGATGACGGAAGTTATGAAACACGTCCGGCGATGACGCCGATGACCTTTGCTCACCTGATGTCACATTCATCCGGTCTCGGTGCAGGATTAGCGGGAGATATTCGCCGCGCTGAATTGAAGCGCGATGATCGCCCCTCTGGCTTTTTCGGTGGGCCCATACCGGACATTATCCCGCACGGCCAACATACCGGTGGTGGTGATCTGAATGCGAAATATCTGGAAGAAGAGATGCTGGCGCTGGTGAAATACCCGCTGGGTTTTGATCCGGGTAGTGAGTGGAACTATCACGTCAGCACCAATATGCTCGGCTATCTCGTTGAACGAATTTCCGGGCAACCGCTACGACAGTACGTAAAAGACAATGTGCTTTTGCCGCTGGGAATGAAGGATACCGACTGGTATTACGCGCCGGATGCGCTGGGTCGTTTTGTAAAAGCCTACACGGCGGAAGACGGTAAACTAATCGCTGCATCCAATATGTACAGCCAGGGCGCGGTCAGTTCCCAACAAACTTATGCGGAGGGCGCGATAGGTTTGAACGGCCCCATCGCCGACTACGCAAAATTTTGTCAGATGATGCTCAATAAAGGCTCGTTTAACGGCAAACAAATTCTGAAACCGGAAACGGTTGAATGGATGACGACCATCAACCGATTGCCGGAAAAAAATACCGGCGGCGAAGGCTTTCAGTTTGGGCTTGGGTTTGAGTTATACAACGAGAAGAAAAAGCCGATACCTGACGTGTCCAATTCTGCGTATGCCTGGGGCGGCTTATTCGGGACCGAATACATCATCGACCCGGAGAACGATTTGATCGTTTTGTTTTATCTGAATATGTATAAACGCGATGCCCTTTATCCGGAATTTTTACGTGAGGTGTATCAAGCAGTAGACAAAGTGAACCCGTAAACGATGCATCATTGTACGAAGCGGGTCTGGAAAAACCTGCTCCCTCCCTCATGAAATAACGCAAGGTTTCGTGGCGTGCATCGCCTGCAGATTGTGCAGGCGATGCACTGGTTCCCTTTACTGAACGCGTGTCTTTGAAACTGCTGATTTAATCGCTGCTGACCCAGCTCCATTGGCATGGCCTGACGCCGTAAAAATTGAGCGACTGTCCAAGCTGGCGGCTCCCCGTCCTGCATGGTTGATTCAGGCGGCGCATCCTATTTTATATTATAAAAATATAATAAATCATCGTAATGTGATATATCGCGCAAGATGGAGTGGTCTGAGTAGTGGCTTAGCAGCGTCTGGCGCTCAAGGGTGACCCACCTGGTCATGGAATGTTTATGTTGACAGGCGATGAAAGGAGTTATAGGATTAATTGTCTTATAATATGTCCTAAAAATAACATTTGAGCTGGGATCGCATTTTTATGGCGATTGAGGCGTTCCATGCGCTATTGCCGTAACTGAACACGTTATAAGACAGACACAAACAGAATAGGCTAATAATAATTGCTGTTCCTGCACTCTCACTTGATGGTAGGAAAAGCGCTGTCACAGGGGTTATCTTATGTTCAATAAAAAACTGCTCAGCTTATCGATATCGATGATTATCGGGTTCTCAGCCAGTCACTCTTTTGCGCAAACCAACGATGCGGAAGGTGCTGAAGCTATTGAAGAAATCATCATCAGGGGTGTCCGCAGCAGCGTTAAAAGCTCGCTCGCGATTAAACAAAATGCCGAACAAATTACAGATTCCATCGTTGCAGAAGATATCGGTAAATTGCCCGATAACAGTGTGGCCGCGGCGCTTCAACGCGTAACAGGTGTACAAATTACTCGCTTGAATGGTGAAGCCTCTGGTGTGATGGTGAGAGGCCTGCCCAATGTGGTAACGACGATGAATGGTCGAAACATATTTACTACGACCGGTCGTGGAATTGCCCTGGCTGATATTCCTGCTGATTTGCTTCAGCGGGTGGATGTAAAAAAATCCTCAAGTGCTCAGGATATTGAAGGCGGTATTGCCGGCGTTATTGATGTACGTTTACGCCGACCCTTTGACTTCGATGATGGACTCACTGTTGCGGGTGGTTTGCGCGGTGAGTACAGCGATAAAGCGGATGCAACAGATCCGATTGGCAGTGTGACGGTAAATAACAATTGGAGTACCGGCGCCGGTGAGTTCGGCGCAATGCTCAGCGTGTCTTACCAGGATCGTCAGTTTATGGATCAGGTAAATTTTGTGACAGCACCGGATGCCGTCACGATTACAGATCCTCGCTCCGCGCCATTAAATATTCCGGGTCAACCCTCATTAATTCCACCTGTTGCCGGTGCGTATTATCGTCACGGTGACCGCAACCGCACGTCTACCAACCTGGCTGTACAGTGGAGTCCTAACGAGACGGCGCAATATTACGCCGAAGCATTTTATGTTGGATATGAGCAGGATTCAGAATTGAATTTCTGGGTGCCATTGCCATCCTGGGGTGGGCATGTAGGTTACGTGGGCGAATATAAAGACGGCACCAACGTCGCCCAAACATTTATTCGTGATAATGCACCTGGCACCATCACCAGTAACCAGGCATTCGGTAATAGCTCCGACACCTTGCAGGCTGCAATTGGTGGTGAATGGACGTTTGAAAACTTTACGTTGAAATCTGACCTGGCCTACACCGAGAGCACGGCAGATAATCGTTCATTTATCCTTGACCTCGCGTTCTTTGCACCTCGTATCATCTATGATTTTTCGAAAGACGGCTCAGGAGCGTCCGATGTCATCATCCAGAATGCCGATGGCACACCCTATGATCTGAGTGATGTATCCCAATATGAGTTATGGCAATTCTTTGACCAGCACAGTCGTCAGGAAGGTGAAGATATCTCCTGGTCTACCGACGTAAATTACGAGCTGGCTGATACGGGAATTACGTCGATTGATGCAGGCGTGCGCTTGAGCCAGCGCACGGCATTCAATCAGGCAGCGGATACGGGTGGTCGCGGAAACATATCCGGAGCCCGTGTCCCATTGACTGATTTTCCGGGCATGGAAAGTATGACCCCCAACGATTTGTTGGACAGTGTGGTCAATCTTAATACCTCTCAATGGTTGACTCCTGATCGTGATTATATCTATGACAATCGCATTAATATTCGCACCGCTATGGGATATGGACCGGAAGAACCGGAATATAAGCCGGAATTATTCTTCGACAACGACGAAGATAATTATGCCGCTTATGTGAAAGCAAATTACGCTTTTGATGTAGGATCGATGCCTCTGGATGGTCAGATTGGCGCACGCGTTGTGCAGATGGATTCCACGTTAAGAGGTACGCTCGCGACCTCCGTTGACGGTGTAACTACCTATGAGCAGGTTGCTATTGATACCAGTGATACCGAAGTTCTGCCCAGTGTGAGTGCTCGATTGGCTTTGCGTGATGATTTATTTTTGCGCGCCGCAGCGGGTATGACCGTAACACGCCCGAACTTTGCAGATCTTAATCCCGCAACGGCTTATTTTCAGGCGACCGAAACCGGCTTTGCGCAGGGCACGGGTGGTAACCCTTATCTGAAATCCGTTGAGTCCAAAAATTACGATCTGTCATTGGAGTGGTACTTCAGTGAAACCAGCTCGCTTTCGGCAGCTATCTTTTACCGCGATATCGATGGTTATATCCAGGCTTATGCGGCAGAAGAAGTTAAAGATGGTGTGGAATACTTCATCACGCGGCCACAAAATACCGGTGCCGGCAGCCTGGAAGGTGTGGAGTTAGCCTATACACAATTCTTTGATAACTTGCCCGGGCTTTGGTCAGGATTGGGTGTGCAATTAAATGGCACTTTTATTGATGGTGAAACAGAATCGCCAGAAGGTGAAATGCAGCCGCTGACGAATGTCTCTGATGAATCTTACAATGCTATTTTGCTGTATGAGATAGATCAGCTTTCGGCGCGTTTGGCCTACAACTGGCGCAGTGGCTGGTACGATAGTTTTAACGCTGCTGGCGCTCAGCCGGGCAAGTCTATCGTCAATAAAGATACAGATTCATTGGATCTTTCAATCAATTATGACATCAATGACAATGTGACCATGACGTTAGATGCAACCAATTTACTGGATTCTACCTACCGTAATTATTTTGGTGGTGATTCGTCAGCAGATGCATCCTTGTATCCTCGCGATATTATCGTACGGGATCGCACCGTATCTTTAGGGGTTCGCTTCCGTCTGTGATCGCTATGATGTATAAAAGATTTTACATCGCCTTGCCGAAGCCATTGATGTGCTTCGGCACGGTGGTGTGATCCTTGTCGAATCGAGATAACTAATCAACCTCAAGCGAGCGTGATTGGTCATCTCTCTTTTTAACCTCCAATGGAGGTTTTTTTGCTTTCTGGCGGTTCCTTTTATTGAAGGTAGGTATGAAAAAACATATTAGCTTTTATCTGTGGGTCTTCTCTATAGTTTGGTGTATGCACGGGCATGCTGCCTCTCAGTTGACATCGTTTCCTTTGGTGGATGTACGTCTTCTTGATTCTCCCTTCAAGCACGCCGAACAAACCAATCTACAGTATTTGCTCGCCATGGAGCCGGATCGCCTGCTTGCGCCCTATCGGCGGGAGGCGGGTCTACCGCTAAAGACGGAGAGCTACGGCAACTGGGAATCGTCGGGCCTGGACGGTCATATTGGTGGTCACTACCTGACAGCATTGGCATTGATGTATGCGTCAACGGGTAATGAGGTGGTGTTGCAGCGCCTGAATTACATGGTTGATGAATTGAAAAAATGCCAGGAAAAAAATGGTAATGGTTATTTGGGTGGTATTCCCGATGGTGACGACGCCTGGAAGGCGTTGGCTAAAGGCAAGATAAAAGTCGACAACTTTTCACTCAATGATAAATGGGTTCCCTGGTACAACTTGCACAAAACCTATGCCGGTCTGCGCGATGCTTATGTATACGCCGGCAATGAAACCGCAAAGACGATGCTGATTAAATTATCAGAGTGGGCGTTGCAGTTAACCGAGCCGTTAAGTGATGAACAGATGGAATTGATGTTGCGCAGCGAATACGGCGGCATGAATGAAATATTTGTGGATGTAGCAGAGCTCACTGGCGACAAAAAATACCTGAACCTGGCAAAGCGCTTTTCCCACCGTCTTTTGTTGAATCCGTTATTGGAAGGCAAGGATGAATTAACCGGCATGCACGCGAATACCCAGATTCCCAAAGTGGTTGGCTTTAAACGCATTGCTGATGCGACCGGTGATAAAAAGTGGAACGATGCGGCGCGTTTCTTCTGGGAAACTGTGGTAGAAGAACGCAGCGTCGCAATCGGTGGCAACAGTGTAAAAGAACACTTTCACCCGGCGGAGGATTTTCAGGCAATGATTGAGGATGTCGAGGGGCCAGAAACCTGTAATACCTATAACATGTTGAAGCTGTCTAAATTATTCTATGAATCGTCGGGCAATCTGAAGTATCTGGATTTTTACGAGCGCGGTTTGTACAACCACATTCTGTCGTCCCAGCATCCGGACACGGGTGGTCTGGTGTACTTCACATCTATGCGCCCCAATCACTATCGCGTGTATTCGCAGGTGGATAAAGCCATGTGGTGTTGTGTGGGTTCAGGCATTGAGAATCATGGCAAATACGGGGAATTGATTTACGCGCATCAGGGCGATCAGCTTTACGTTAATTTATTTATTCCATCTACCTTGAATTGGCGTGAGAAGAAAATCAAGGTGCGTCAGGAAACAGCATTTCCCGATGCTGAGCGCAGTACAATTCATATTGAGAGTGACGGAAAATTTACCCTGAACATTCGTTACCCCAGTTGGGTTGCTAATAAAGCACTAGCCGTGCGCGTCAATGATAAAAAAATCAAGATTACGGCGAAGCCGGGTCAGTATGTTCAGATTAAACGAGATTGGCGCGCGGGTGACAAAGTGACTATCGATACCCCGATGCAGACGCACCTGGAGTCGATGCCAGATCAATCCGATTATTATGCTGTGCTCCACGGCCCTATTGTACTCGCCGCAAAGACGCAGCCTTTTCCAACAGAAAAGCTACGCTATTTCGCAGACGACAGCCGTATGGGGCATATTGCAGATGGACAGTTATGCCCCCTGGATGCAGCACCCACCTTTGTAACGGATGATAAAAATTTCCTCACTAAAATCACCCCGGTGACTGATAAGCCTTTAACGTTTCGTGTGCCGGTTATGGAGGGGGAAACCACTCGCCAGGTGGAGCTGATTCCGTTTTTCCGGCTGCATGAGTCGCGCTACACCCTGTACTGGCCCATGACCAGCAAGACGCAATATGAACAGTGGAAGGCCGCGAACAGTATGAAAGAACGCACGCGAATCGCGCTGGATGCGATGACGGTCGATGAGGTGAATCCAGGCCAGCAACAGCCGGAGTCAGATCACTTCTTAAAATCCGAACGCAGCGAGATGGGTATTCACCTGGGTCGCCACTGGCGCCACGCGGAAGGTTGGTTCAGTTATGTGATGAATGATCCTGACCGTGTGGCCACAACCCTGCGCGTAACTTATTTCTCCGGTGATGCGGGTCGGCGTTTTGATATTTTGGTCAACGATCATGTGCTTGCCGAGGTGGAATTACACGCGAGGGAGGGTGAGGATTTTTATACGGTAGATTATCCGATTCCGCGTGCGTTGGTGGCCTCGGCGCGTGATGGCAAGTTAGTGGTGAAATTTGCAGCGAAGGAAGATTCTATTGCCGGTGGTATTTATTATGTGCGGTTGTTGCGGGGTGGGCGTGGGGATTGATTGCGGCTTGGAGTAACTGATTGGATAATTTGTTGGATTAGTGTTTAGTTGCTGGCTGGGTGTCGGATTACGCCTTTGGCTAATCCGACCTACCCGGTAGCTCCCGTAGGTCGGATTAGACGCGTCAGCGTCGTAATCCGACAGATACCTCAATCTATCAACTTACTTTGATAGCGATCCAGATCTTTCGGATCTACCTTTGGCCATCCGTCTTTATCCCATGTCATCTCAAGGATTTTAATCTTTTGTAGATAGTCATCCGCCGTTTCGTAAGCGTGCAATACCAGATAATCTTTTTTGTCAAAGGTGTAAGCGCTGTTGTGCCCCAGGGCAATCCAGTTTTTATTGCCCGCGATTACCAAAGAGCCGCCACCACGATTCATATCCACACCGTCTTTATCCAGATAGGGCCCGCGAATGTCTTTCGCGCGGCCAACCACAACTTTGTAATCGCTGTCTTTACCGCGACAACATTTATCCCAGGACGCAAACAAATAATAGTAATCGCCCTTGCGAAAAATAAACGGCGCTTCGATGGCGGCGGAGCCGGCGCTGGCATCGTCTTCCAACAGGGAGCGTTCGCGCTTGGCGATGGTGTGCCATTCCTGGGGCTCAGCCAGTGTTGTCAGGTTCTGGTCCAGTTTTACCAACTTCAACCCACCCCAAAATGAACCAAAACTCATCCAGGGCGTGCCTTCGTGATCGATAATCACCGCCGGGTCAATCGCATTCCACATATCGCGATGAGGCACTGACTGCAACACAATACCCTGATCTTCCCAGCCGTAATCCGGTGAGGATGTATCGAGGGTTTTGGTTACGGTCACACCCATAGCCGAGGTATTTTTGCCGAAGGCGGATACGGAATAGTACAGATAAAATTTGCCGTTATGCTGCACGATGTCCGGTGCCCACAGGTGGCCATTAAAACTGGGTGACACCTGTTTGGCCCAGGCAGGTTCCGTGGCAAAGGCGCGCCCGGCAAGCTTCCAGTTTTTCATATCCCTGGAGCTGTAAAAGGTAATGCCGGGGCCGGTGCTGAACAGGTAATAGGTATCGCCTTCTTTCGTCATGACCGGGTCATGGACATCCACCTGGCGGGCGAAGGACAGGCAACTGATTAACAGGCCGCACAGCAACACCAGAGAGGGAAGGGCTACGCGGACAGGGGCAAAGGAGAGAGACATGGATAGCTCCAGATGTGGTTATTTACATTTCTATCATTGTTATCGATGGCCGCTAGGGCCTATTCGGTCACTATTGTATTATAATATTCCAAGTTAAGATAAAAATAACACCGCCTTTCTGCGGAGAGGCCAACCGGAGCCTTAGGTTTTATGAAAATCCCTGTCTGTTTATCGACTGTTCTGCTCATCCTGATTTCCGCTTGCGCCCAGATGCCGCCGGAAGATACAACGCCTGCTGCCGTCGATTCAGCGGCTTCCTCACCCTTGATTCCCCAGCGCGCTGATCCCTGGGTGTACCGCCATGACAACGGCCACTATTTTTTTATTGCGACCTCGCCGGCCTTCGACCAACTGGAGATGCGCCAGGCAAACACCCTGCGCGGCCTGGCGGATGCTGAACCCAAGGTGGTGTGGCGTAAACATCCCACGGGTGAAATGGGCGCGAATATCTGGGCCCCGGAATTACATCGTATCGATGGGGTCTGGTACATCTTTGCGGCGGGTGAGGCAGAGCAACCCTGGTTGATCCGCATGTATGTGTTGGCCAATACGTCGGCGAATCCGCTGGACGGTGAGTGGCAGGAGTTGGGGCGTATCAAAACACAGCGAGATTCCTTTTCCCTCGACGCTACGCATTTTGAACATCGCGGCAAACGGTATCTGCTGTGGGCGCAAAAAGATCCTGAAGAAAAATTCAATTCAGCGCTCTACATCGCGCAGATGAAAAGCCCCACGGAGTTGCATGAACCCGAGATCATGCTAACCCAACCGGAACTGCCCTGGGAAACAATCGGCTACAAAGTGAATGAAGGTGCGGCAGTATTAATCCGGCATGGAAAAATTTTCGTGAGTTATTCAGCCAGCGCGACAGACCATAATTATGCAATGGGTTTGTTATGGGCCGATGCGGATGCCGATCTGCTTGATCCGGCGTCCTGGCATAAATCGCCGCACCCGGTATTTTTCACCAACGCATCCCTGAAACGCTTTGGCCCCGGTCATAACAGTTTTACCCTGGCAGAAGATGGGAAGACGGATGTGATGATCTATCACGCACGGGATTATCGCGAGCTAAAAGGCACGCCGCTCACTGATCCTAATCGTCACACCTACATGCGGCGTTTGTTGTGGAAGGATGGTATGCCGGATTTCGGGCAGAATATGAGTGACGCCGACACCTGGCGCGCGCAATAAACCCGGGCAACCATGAATGCCCGTGTTGTAAAAGGCGCTTCCGTTGCGGCGCCTTTTTCTTGTAGTCAATAAAACCCATAGTCAGTAGAATGCGTCCCTCCCTGATGCTATCCGGAAATATTGTATGTCGAAGCCCGCTATCGCCTCCTCGCCGTTTGGTACAACACCCGCCGGTGAAGCCGTTACCTTATATACCTTGACCAATGCCACCGGCATGGAGATTGGCATCATCAATTTCGGTGGCGTTATTACCAGTATCAAAACAGCGGATCGCGCCGGGCACCTTGCGGATGTCGCCCTGGGTTTTGATGAGTTGGAACCTTACCTGCAAGCCTCGCCGTATTTCGGCGCCCTGATCGGTCGCTTTGGTAACCGGCTGGCGAAAGGGCGGTTCGAATTGGATGGCAAAACCTATCAGCTGGCGACCAATAATGGCGAAAACCATTTGCACGGTGGCGTCACGGGCTTTGATAAAGTGGTGTGGCAGGCCACGCCGTTTTCAGCGGACACGCAGGTGGGGGTGAAATTATTTTATTTAAGCCGCGATGGCGACCAAGGCTACCCTGGAAATTTGTCAGTAACAGTGACTTATACCTTAACGAACGACAATGAAATCCTCGTGGACTATCACGCGACCACCGACCAGGCAACACCGATTAATTTAACCCAGCACAGTTATTTTAATCTTGCGGGGCAGGGCGATATTTTGCAGCATGAGTTGATGATCAACGCGGATGCCTTTACGCCGATTGACGACACGCAAATTCCTTTGGGTGAGTCGCGCCCGGTAACTGGCACGCCATTTGATTTCAGAGCGGCCAAAAAGATCGGTGCGGATATCAATCAGGTGGATGAGCAATTGCGTTGCGGCTTGGGTTACGACCATAATTTTGTGTTGAACAAATCCACTCCCAACACCTTAACGCTCGCCGCGCGCGCGATGGAAAATACCACGGGCCGTGTGCTGGAGGTTTATACCGAAGAACCGGGTGTGCAATTTTATTCAGGTAATTTTTTGGACGGCAGTTTGCGTGGTAAAGGGAAAACCTATGCGTATCGCAGTGGCTTTTGTCTTGAGCCGCAGCATTTTCCGGATTCGCCCAATCAGCCCGGTTTTCCGTCGACAATTTTGCGGCCGGGTGAAGTTTATAACAGCCGGACAGTGTTTAAATTTTTGGTGCAATAGTTTTTTGCGGAAACCTTGTCGGATTACGCTGCGCTAATCCGACCTACTTGAAATACCGCATCCGTAGGTCGGATTAGCCGTCAGGCGTAATCCGACATGAATTCGAAGCTCCCGCAATACGCCCGCCGCCTCATAACCATTCCCCTCATCCTTTTCCTTCCATTATTAAAAATCGTTCCCTCCGCCAACTGGTTCCCACTCCCTAAACTCGTTAAAATCCTCAAGTCTTCATATTGTAAGACAATATTATCAATAATAACGCTAATAAAGGTGAATCTATGTCTGCACAACCTCTTGCACGGGGCCTCAAGCTCCTGCGCACCTTGCCTGTTATCTGTTTATTCCTGCTCAGTGGCGCTGTGTCGGCGCTGGAGCTGACCGGCCTGAAGAATTCCCACGACCCGGCCACGATCATCAAGGATGGCGATACCTACTTCCATTTCACCACCGGTAACGGTATCTGGTATTCCACATCCACCAATCTGGTTCACTGGACTGCCGGGCCCTCCACTGTGTTTGGCAGCGGCTGGCCTTCCTGGATTAATAATGCCGTCCCCGGTTTTGCGGGGCATTTCTGGGCGCCGGACATTATCCAGATGAATGGCTACTACTATCTTTACTACTCGGTTTCGACCTTCGGTTCCTCCACCTCGGCCATTGGCGTGGTGCGGACGGCGTCCCTGAAAAACCCCAGTTGGCAGGATTTGGGTGTGGTGGTGCAATCCTACGGCGGCTCCAGCGAGATCAACGCTATTGATCCGGCGCTGTTCCGCGATCACGACGGGCGGGTGTATATGTCTTACGGTTCGTTCTTTGGCGGGCTGGGTGTGGCGGAGATCAACCAGAGCACCGGCAAGTTGCTCGGCAGCGTAAATCATATCTACGGCGGCAATCACCAGAGCATCGAGGCCCCTTACATCACCCGTAACGGCGATTATTACTACCTGTTTATGAATCGCGGCAGCTGCTGCCAGGGTTCCAACAGCAGCTATTACATTACTGTCGCGCGCTCCAGCAATGTGTTTGGTCCCTATACCGGCGAGCGCACCGTGTTGAGCAACCAGAGCGGCAAATACAAGGGACCGGGTCATGTTGGCGTGCTCAAGCAGGATGGTTGCAACTATGTGTCCACTCACTACTACGACCTGAACGACAACGGCAACGCCAAGCTGGATATCCTGCGTATGACCTACTCCGGTGGTTGGCCCAGCCTGACGCGTAACTTCAGCTCGATCACCAGTTGTGGTGGTGTCAGCGATGGCGTGTACAGCTTCACCGCGCGCCACAGCAATCGCGCGCTGGCCGTGGACAATGCCTCTACCGCCAACGGCGCTAACATCGAGCAATACGGTTATTCCGGTGCGAAAAACCAGCAGTGGTACGTGATCAGCCAGGGCACTGGCTACTACAGCCTGATCAACGTCAATAGCCTGAAAAGTGTGGACGTATGGGAGGTATCCACGGCGCCCGGTGCCAATATTGCGCAGTGGGATTACTGGGGCGGCGCCGGCCAGAAATGGAGCCTGACCAACAACGGTGGCTACTATGTGCTGACGTCGCAGCTGAGCGGCCTGGCGTTGGATGTGCTGAATTTCAGTACCGCCAATGACGCCAACGTGGTCCAGTGGAATGTCACTAACGGCACCAACCAACAGTGGACCATGACCCGCCGCTGAGTCTCCCCCGACACCTTGCCCACCGAAGCGGACCTTGCCCACTTCGATGGGCAAGGTCCGCTCTTCATCCCTCAACACAAATTTACCCGCGAAACACTGGCTTCCCTTGTTCATCCGCTATAGAATTTAAATATTATATTATAAATTTGTGGGCCGATTCGGCCCATCGCCTGTCAGTCCACAATAAAAAGGAAAAGCGGATGAAAATCTTGATCGTCAGTGTGTTGATGTTATGCCTTTGGGGTTGTAACGGCCCGTCACCTATCTCATTGGGCAGTCCCGATAATCGGATTCGGGTAGAGGTCACCCTTGATAGCGAATCCGCGCCCCGGTATGCGATCACCTATCAAGGTAAACCGGTGCTACAGGATTCCCGATTGGGTATTGCGCTCAACGACGCGGACTTTACCCGCGGCCTCACCCTGAAACAGGCATCGACCGTTAAAACCATCAACGACAACTACGAGTTGTGGACCGGCAAGCAACGCCAGGTCAATTACATCGCTCATGAACAGACACTGACCTTTGCCAACGCCGAAGGGCGCGAGGTGAATATTATTTTCCGCGTGTCTGACGATGGTGTGGCGTTTCGTTACGCCTTCCCCGGAGAGTCGGCCGATGTAAAACAAGTGTTGCGCGAAACCACCAGCTTTGCCTTGCCGAAGGATTCGCTGGGCTGGTTGCAACCTATGTCCGTCGCGCAAACCGGCTGGATGAATACCAACCCATCCTATGAAGAGCATTACCAGATGGCGATACCGGCAGGTACCGCCGCGCCCACCGAAGCCGGCTGGGTGTTCCCCGCATTATTTAACACCGGTGATACCTGGCTGCTGATTACCGAAGCCGATATGGATGGCCGCTTTCACGCGTCGCGTTTACAACAACAGGCGGAGCAGGGCGAATACCGCATCGGTGTGCCTATGGCACCGGAAGTCTTTACCGGTGGTGCACTGCTTGCACAATCCACACTGCCTTTTGCATCGCCCTGGCGCATCATCACGGTGGGTTCGCTGGCCACTATCATTGAATCCACTCTGGGTACGGATCTCGCCGCACCCACCATCGACATGGATACCTCGTTTATCAGGCCGGGCATCGCGTCCTGGAGTTGGGGTTTGTTAAAAGATGACGCCACGGTGTACGAAGTTCAAAAGCAGTTTATTGACTACGCCGCTGACATGAATTGGCCTTACACCCTGGTGGACGCCGATTGGGATCGCAAAATCGGTGACGAAAAAATCAAGGAACTGGCGGATTACGCGGCGCAAAAAAACGTCGGGGTGTTGGTGTGGTACAACTCCTCCGGTGCCTGGAATAAAACGGAATACACGCCCAAAAGTAAGTTATTGACGCGCGAGCAACGCCACGCTGAATTCAGTCGTTTGCAAAAAATGGGTATTAAAGGTGTGAAGATTGATTTCTTCGCCGGAGATGGCCAATCGATGATGCAGTACTACAACGACATTCTTCAGGATGCGGCTCAATACCAGTTGCTGGTGAACTATCACGGCTCATCCTTGCCGCGCGGTTTGCAACGCACCTATCCGCATATGATGACGATGGAATCGGTTAAAGGCTTCGAGATGATTACCTTTAGCCAGGAGACGGCAGATCTGGAAGCGAGCCACGCCAGTGTCCTGCCCTTTGCGCGCAATGCATTTGATCCCATGGATTTCACACCCACGGTCTTCCATGAGATTCCCAATATCGAACGAAAAACCACTAATGGTTTTCAGCTCGCGCTGCCGATTATTTTTCTCTCGGGTATTCAGCATATTGTGGAAACACCGGAAGGCATGGCCACCGTGCCGTACTTTGTAAAAACATTTATGCGTGAGGTGCCGGCGCATTGGGATGAGACCCGATTTATTGACGGCTACCCCGGAGAATTACTGGTGGTAGCGCGCAGGGCGGGTGACACCTGGTTTGTTGCGGGCATCAACGGTGAGCAACAACCGAAAACCCTTAACCTGGATTTAGCGTTCATCGGCGATAAAACGGGTTACGCCATTGAGGACGATACTCAGCCTCGCGCATTTGTAAAGCGGCCAGTCAGTGTGACCACTAATGTCGCGCTGACCTTACAGCCTGCGGGCGGCTTTGTGATGGTCTTTGAATAAACATTAAATCCAAAATTACATTGAATATTGTGGTGGAAAAACAGAATGAACCTTGTTGAGATATTTAAAAAATGGGGCGTGTCCCTTTCGTTGTTAGTATTGATGCTATCGCTGATATTGTCGGGATGTGCGGGCAATACCGCTGACACACCCGCAGCAGAAAAAGGTCAGCCTGAGAGCAAACCGACCACCTTCACCAATCCGCTCTTCAGCAACGGCGCTGATCCCTGGCTCGAATATTATCAAGGTAACTACTACCTCACGACGACCACCTGGACATCGCAATTGGTCATGCGCAAATCACCGACCTTATCCGGCCTTGCAACTGCCACGCCCATCAATATCTGGTCGCATACCGAATTTGAGCGCTGCTGTAATTTTTGGGCGTTTGAATTTCATCGCCTGAAAGGACCCAACGGCTGGCGCTGGTATGTGATGTACACATCGGGGCAGGACGGCACCCTCGATCATCAACACCTCAGTGTGATTGAAAGTGTCGGTGATGATCCGCTCGGCCCTTACGAATACAAAGGCTCGCCCATGCCCAACAGCTGGAACATCGACGGCACCTATTTTGAACACAAGGACAAACTTTATCTGCTGTGGTCCGAATGGGTCGGCGATGAGCAGTTGAATTTTATTTCCGAGATGAGCAACCCCTGGACCATCACCGGGCCGCGCATGGTGTTAACGCGCCCGACGTATGATTGGGAGCAAAGCGGTCGCAAGGTCACGGAAGGGGCAGAAATTCTGAAACATAATGGCAAAACCTTTGTGATTTATTCTGCGAGTTTTTGCGATACCCCGGATTACAAACTGGGCCAGCTGGAGCTGGTTGGCGACGACCCGATGAAACCGGCGTCCTGGAAAAAATCCACCGAGCCGGTCTTTCAAACTGCCAACGGTGTTTACGCACCGGGCCACAACGGTTTCTTTAAATCGCCCGATGGCACAGAAGACTGGATTGTTTACCACGGCAACTCATCCCCCAAACACGGCTGCAGTGCAACGCGCTCCGTGCGCGCACAAAAATTTACCTGGAACGCAGACGGCACCCCAAACTTTGGCGAACCCGTTGCTGAAGGCACACCGGTCGTTTTACCGTCCGGTGAAAACGGCCCCTTAACCACACGCGTATCAGGTGCGGAATATCAACTGGTCAATCGCAGCAGCAATCAATGTCTGGCCAAAAGCGGCAATCAATTAAACAGCGCCTGCCAGGGTGAGGCCGCGCAATGGGTACTCGACTACACCAGCGACGGCTACTTCCGCCTCGCCCACAACGCCACCGGCAATTTCCTCGGCCAATGCTCTGCTGATCAATTGCAGATAACCCCCTGGACCAACGCCAACTGCCAGGAATGGAAACTCGAAGCACAAACCGATGGCTGGCTACGCCTCGTAAATCGCGCAACGCAATCCGCATTAACCGCCGAAAACTGCACAACAGAACAATGCGATCAATGGCGCGCACAACCCATCGGCACAGTCGCCATCGCCAGCGTACAAAGCGGCAAGATGCTCACCGCCGAAGACTGCACAAAAAATCCCACCGCCAACCTCACCCAATCCGAATGGCGCAACGACACCTGCCAACAATGGACCTTCCAACCCACCGACGCCGGCTATTTTGAAATCCAGACAGACAAAGGCGCATGCCTGACCGTCGAAAAATCCGCAGTCGTCGCCGGCGCTAATATCTCGCTCAACAAATGCACCGGCAACAACAGCCAATGGCGCATCGACCACCTACCCAACGGCACCCAACGTCTCGTCGCCCGCCACAGCCAACAAATCATGGACCTGGCCCACTGCGGCCTGGCCAACGGCACCAACCTGGCCCAAGCCCCAGCACTGGATACCATTTGCCAAACGTTTCAATTGAGGGCGGTGGAGTAAAATTTTTCCGAGATGTGAGGCATGTATGTACCCCGGTTAGTTAGAAAAAATTCTGGGCAAATAAAAAGGGCGTTTATCTTGCGATAAACGCCCTTTAACTTTCTGATTGGCACAATGTGAGTTTGTCGTTAGGGGCCGGGTTTCGAAACCCTCAATTCAGGGATGAATTGAGGGAGCTACAGGGACGTATGCATGCGTTTTCGAAACAGAGGTCCTAATGACAAACGAACTACGAAGTCCGTTCAGGAATAAGGTGATGACTTAATTAGAAGCATTCTGCTCCCGCGCCACCAATTCCTCTTCAATAAAATTCAACGCCTCATCAATCAACAACAACATCGAATGCTTCGCCCGCTCCGCATTACGATTCTTGATCGCATTAAACACCTTCGCATGATCCTCCACCACACCCTCATGGTTCGCCTTGATCGGACTCGTATGGCGAATACTCACGCGCAACGCCGTCTGGATAAAATCACGCAGACGAATATAAAAACGATTCTGGCTTGCATACAGAATACTGACATGAAACGCGATATCCGCCTCCAGCTCAGCCTCCATATTATCGCCCGCCGCCTTCATGCGTTCGAGCGCTGCTTCAATCGCATCGATTTTTTCCGGCGTCGCATAACGCGCTGCAAGTGATGCCGCTTCCGGCTCAATCGCAATGCGCATCTGCAAAAATTCTTTCAACACTTTCATGGACGGATTGCTTTCCAGCGACCAGCGCAACAAATCCGTATCGAAAATATTCCACTGCTCTTCCGGTTGAATACGAATCCCCTGGCGCGGTTTGCTGGAGATCAAACCTTTGGCAGACAGCATCTTTACCGCTTCGCGCACCGCGCTGCGGCTCACACCAAATTTTTCACACAGTTCCGCTTCAGTGGGAAGGCTTTCATTTTTATCGTAAACACCACAGACAATCTGACGACCCAACTCCTGTGTCATGCGCTGTGAGAGATTAAAATTTCGATCGAGAATAGACATAAAATATTGTCCGTAACAGAGCGTGAAGTTGCGCAAGCATATCGCCTTGGTTGGGCGATTACAATCATATTATCTGAATCTACGCGCCGCGCCGGACGGGGGTTTCAGGGCAAAATTCGCCGATCCACCGGGGTGGTTTTTCAGGCATCGAACCCGCCGTTAACGGGCGGAAGTGCTAGAGTAAATAGCAGTGGGCAAAGGCCCGTCGGATGTTGTCACCATTAATCCCAGGGATGCTTGTTGATGCGTTGTTCATTCTTGTTGTCACTCATTACTCGTATCGGCGGCTTGCTTCTGGCATTGGCCCTGATGGCCTGTGGCCCCTCGGCTCGCGATCCCCTGCGCGTGGCTACCTTGCCCTGGCCCGGTTATGAGACGCTGCACCTGGCACAGAGCCTGGGTTACCTCAATGAACAGGATCTCCGTCTGGTGGAGTTGGTCAACACCAGTCAGATCGCCTCGGCGCTGCGTAACGGCACGGTCGCCGCCGCCACGGTTACCCTCGATTCCGCCTTGACGTTGTTGCAGGAGGGGGTGGATCTGCAAGTTATCCTGGTGATGGATTATTCCCTGGGCGCGGACGCAGTCATCGCCCGTCCGCCTCTCGCAACGCTGGAACAGATACGTGGCAAACGCGTCGCGGTAGAAAGCGCTACCGTCGGCGGCGTCATGCTGGATGCCTTATTGACAGAAGCGGGGTTGCAGGTAGGGGATATCCAACTGGTATCCATGACCGTCAATGAACATCTCGCGGCCTATCGCCGGGGGGAGGTTGATCTGGTGGTGACATTTGAGCCTGTCTCTGCCCTGTTGCAGCAGGAGGGTGGGCTGCGGCTCTATGACAGTCGCGCGATTCCCGGGCGCATTATGGATGTGCTGGTGGTGCGCAAGGATGTGATTGGCCGTTACCGGTCAGTCTTACCGACTTTGCTAATCGCCCATTTCCGTGCGCTGGATTATCTGGCGCAGTCGCCCGCCGATGCGCACGCGCGCATCGCCCCTTATCTGCGCGTTTCGGCGGAGCAGGTCGCCACCATGATGGCCGGGATTCGTCAGCCATCTCTCGGCGACAACCATCGGCTGCTGAATGGCAACCGGCCGGAACTGGTTCGGGTTGCCGGTGAACTGGCCGACTTTATGGTGCAGCGCCAGCTGCTTCGCAGCGCGCCTTTGGTGGACCACCTGGTACAACCGGATTTTCTACCGCCATCCAATTTATTTACGGCCCACTCGTCATTTACCGCCCACTCGTCCCGGCAGGCCCAACCATGAGAATTTATCGGAGCATCAACCTGCGGTTGTGGCTGCCGGTCATTATCCTGGGTGCCTTACTGTTGATGATGTCGCTGGGAGCCCTGTGGCGCTACGAACACCAGACTCGCCAGGTTGAGGCCGATGTCCTGGAATTATTGCAAAAACGCATGGCCCGGGACCGGCGCCACATCGAGAGTTTGCTGCGCATGGACCAGCAGGGCCTGGTGGCGGAATGGGTCGCTGATCTGGGCGGCATTCCGGATGTGGAGCTGGCAGTCCTTATCGATGACCAGCGCCGTGTCCTGTTTGCCAGCCATCCCCTGTGGCCCGGCCAGTCGCTGGATGCCATCGCGGATCACTGGGACGTGCGCTGGCTTCCCACTGATGTGCGGCGCTACCAGGCGCAGGTGACCACTGTGCGCGGGCAGCCGGTGGTCAACGCCTACCAGCCAATCTATATGCCTAGCCAGCCAGGGGAAATTCGCTCTGACCGGATTGGCGCCATCCTCTTGCAATACAGTCTGCACAACAACAAAGCAAAGGTGCGGCAAGCGGTGTTGCGCAGCAGCCTGGTGAACCTGGGCATCGGCACCTTGGTGATGTTGCTGATGATGTGGATGCTGGACCGCTGGCTGGCGCGCCCTTTGGGTTACCTGCGTAAACAGGTGGGAGAGATCAGCCGCGGCCATTTCAATATACCGATCAACATTGTGGGCGATGGTGAGATGGCGGCCCTCGCCACTGCGGTGAACAGGATGCAGACGCATCTGGCCCAGGCCAACGAGGCCCAGACCCAAACGCAAAAAGAACTGGAGCAGTTCAAGAACACCCTCGACCAGATCCTTGACGGGGTCTTTATTGCCAGCACTGATAACTTCCGCTTCCTCTACGCCAACCAGGGCGCCCAGCGCCAGTTGGGTTACACCCAGGCGGAGCTGCTGGGCATGAGCCCGCTGGATATCAAGCCCGATGGTGATTCGGAATCCCTGCGCGACCGCATGCAGCCATTACTGGATGGGCGTGTGCCCGCTATCAGTTTCGAGAGTCAGCACCGTCACAAGAACGGCCATGTTTTTCCAGTGGAGGTTTTTCTGCAAGTGATCCATCACCAGGGCGAGGCATCGCGTTTTGTGGCTATCGTGCGCGATATCACCGCGCGCAAATACGCCGAGGCCGAACTGCGCGCGAGTGAGGCGCGCTTCCGGGTGCTGTTCGAGCAGGCCGGGGTCGGCGTAGCGGTGATCGAGACGGCCAGCAGCCGTTTTATCCGTATCAACAAGAAATACGCCGACATTGTGGGCTATTCGGTGGTGGAGATGTTGCAGATGGACTTCACCATGATCACCTACCCGGATGACCTGGCGCCGGATCTGGCCAATATTGAGCGGCTCAAGGCCGGTGAGATTGACGAATTCACCATGGAAAAGCGCTATGTGCGCAAAGACGGCAGTATCTGCTGGGTCAATCTGACGGTCTCACCCATGTGGGAGGCCGGGGCACCCTTTGATTATCACGTGGCGGTAGTGGAAGACATTACCGCGCGCAAGCACAGTGAAACCTTACTCGGCAGTCAGATGACGGTGTTGGAGATGATCGCAAGCCGCGCGCCGCTGGCTAGCATCCTCACCGCCTTGATCCATGCCGTGGAGGCCCAGGCGCCGGAGATGCTGTGTTCGGTGCTATTGCTCGATGTCGAGGGGCAGCATTTGCACCACGGCGCCGCGCCCAGTTTGCCCCTGGCCTACAGCAACGCTATCGATGGGTCCGCTATTGGTGAAGCAGCCGGCTCTTGCGGGACGGCGGCTTTCCGGGGCGAACCCGTCATTGTGACGGATATCGCCAATGATCCTTTGTGGAAAGACTACGCCCAGCTGGCCTTGCCCCACGGCTTACAGGCCTGCTGGTCGACCCCTATCTTCAGTGCGCACCACCGGGTATTGGGAACCTTTGCGGTTTACTACCGCCAACCCGGTTCACCGGCACCGCGCCACCAGCAGATCATTGCCATGGCGACCCACACGGCGGCCGTGGCTATTGAGCGGGAACAATCCGAAGCCGCCTTGCGCGATGGTGCGGAATACACCCAGACCATCCTCGACAATGTGGCCGACGGCATCATCACCACCAACATCCAGGGCATCATCGAATCGTTTAACAATGCGGCTGCGCGTATCTTCGGCTACAGCGCCGAAGAAGTGCTGGGGCAATCCGTAAATCTCCTGATGCCCGGCTTGTATGAGGACGCCGGTAACGGCCAGGAGGGGCTTAAGGATGTGCTCTCCCGCGTGCTCGGCAAGCGGCGCGAAGTGGAAGGGCAACATAAAGGTGGCTCCACGTTTCCCATAGAGCTGTCGGTATCGCGGGTATTGCACAATGGCCAGGTCAAACTGATCGGCCTGGTGAGCGATATCTCGGAACGGCGCCGGCATGAAGAGCGTATCCAGCGGCTGGCGTTTTACGATTCCCTCACCGAACTGCCCAACCGCCGCCTGTTGATGGATCGCTTGCAGCACGCCCTTGCCAGCAGTGCGCGCAACGGCTCGTTGGGCGCTCTCCTGCTGCTCGACCTCGACCACTTCAAAAATCTTAACGATACCCACGGCCATGATGCCGGCGACCTCCTCTTGTGCCAGGTGGCAGAACGCCTTACCCGCTGCGTGCGCGAAGGCGACACCGTGGCTCGGCTCGGGGGCGATGAATTTGTGGTGGTGCTGGAAGGCCTGGGCAACAACGTGCATGAAGCGGCGGCGCGGGCCAAGGCGGTGGGCGAACATATTCTGTCGCTGCTGAGCCAGACTTACCTGCTGGATGAGATAGAGCATTACAGCAGCCCCAGTATTGGGATTACGCTGTTCAGCCAGCATGCCGAAACCGTGGATGCGCTGCTGAAACGGGCGGATGTGGCCATGTACCAGGCCAAGGCCGCCGGGCGCAATACGCTGCAATTCTTTGATTCCGACCTCCAGGCCTCCCTGGCGGCGCGCACCGCCCTGGAAGCGGATATGCGCCTTGGCCTGGCCCAGGAACAGTTCATGCTGTTTTACCAACCCCAGGTCGATGGCGAAGGCCGCATCACCGGCGCCGAGGCCTTATTGCGTTGGCGTCATCCGGTAAAAGGGATGATCTCGCCCGCCGATTTTATTCCGCTGGCGGAGCAATCCGGCTTCATCCTGCCGTTGGGACAGTGGGTATTGCAAACGGCCTGTGAGCAGTTGGTGCGCTGGGCCGGCGATCCAGCCACCCGCGAACTGACCCTCGCGATCAATGTCAGCGCGCGCCAATTCCGCCAAATCGGTTTTGTCGAGCAGGTACTGGATGTCATCCAGGCAACCGGTGCCGACCCGACGCGTATCAAGCTGGAGCTGACCGAGAGCCTGCTGGTGAACAACCTGGATGACGTGATCGGCAAGATGCGTGCCCTGAAGAGTTGCGGCGTGGGCTTTTCCCTGGATGACTTCGGTACCGGCTACTCCTCCCTCGGTTACCTGCGCCAGCTACCTCTCGATCAACTCAAGATCGACCAATCCTTTGTGCGTGATGTATTGATCGATCCCAACGACGCCGTGATCGCCCGCACCATCATTGCGCTGGGTCTTAGCCTTGGTTTATCGGTGATTGCTGAAGGGGTGGAGACGGAAGGCCAGCGCGCCTTCCTTGCCACCAATGGCTGCTATGCCTATCAGGGTTACCTGTTTGCCCGACCCATGCCGGCGGCGGAGCTGGATGTGTTGTTGCTCTCGCGCAGTGGAGTACTGAGTTAATTCGTTGGGGGCGTTACGGCAGGGCCTTCAGCAGAAGAGGGAATGGGCGTGGCGGGCTCTTCCTGCGGTGCTGATTTTGATGGTGGGTTTAGCAGGCGCCAGTCATCCACTTCGGGATGAAAAAAACCGCTCTCTTCATAGGCTTGTTGAATAATGCCGCGCTCCTTCATCAGGGTGATGCCTTTCTGCAAGGCCTCGTAATATTCCTGCCCGCGCGGATGGCGGCGGCTGACTGGCCAGTGCCGGGTGCCGTTGATGGCTACCTTGATGCCTTCAATAGGAATCAACTCCATGTTATCGAGCACTATCTTCATCCCGGCGGAGGGTTGAAACGGTGCGAGCGTGAAGTCCGCGCGTCCGGCGCTGACCATCCGCACCATATGAATCCAGTCGGTGGTGAAATACAGGTGATGGATACCCAGGTTTTTCAGGGTGGCGACATCCGCATACCACTGGATACTGGAGACGGCGCGCAACTGGCGTAGGTCGTCCAGGGTTTTGGCAGCCAGTGCCTTCTGGTTTTCAGGCGAGGTATACAGGCCGACAACAAACTCCCCCTCGTCGATCACCGGCTGGGTGATATGGAACAGGTCGGGCAGGTTCAGCACATCGGAATACCACACCAGCGCCCCGGAGGAGATCAATTCACCGTCCGCAATCTGGCGCAGGGTGCGCAGGTAATTTTGTTCATCGCGCAGTTCCAGCGAATCTTTGAAACCACCCAATTGCAAGGCTTGCTGCAAGAGCACCACCTCAATCACATCCCGCCGCGCACCAGAGCCGCCGTAATAATTAATATTTGCCAGATCCCGCCCGCGCACAAATTGGCGGTAGTCAGCATAGATATCTTCGTAGATAGACACCGCGAGCGGGTAGGCCGCCTCGGCTGCCTGGCCGGGAACAGACCAGGCAGCCAGCAGGCAGGAAGCCAGCGATAACCAACGACGCACTAAAGAATTGCTCATAGATGTAGGAAATACAGAAAAAGGATTACCCGCCATGGCGACGGAATTAGCTACAAAGTCAGTCTAGAGATGTGCGTTCAGCCGGGCAAGGACCAACACGCACGACAGTGCGCTATACCACCGCTCGGCGGGTTTTTTAATGGTTAAGCGTGATCAGGCCTAGTACTCCACCACCTGCCCGCGATAGATGCGCACCGGTCTGTGGGGCTCCTTGGTCGCACTGGCCAAGGGCGAATCAACCAGCGTGACCTGGCCGCGGTACACCTTGGTGATCTGCTTGGGAGTGTCGGGTTTAGGGTTGCTGGGCGTGTCGGGTTTGGGCTCGTCAAGCTGATCAATCCAGGGTTCACCAGCCAGTGAGAGCAGTTCCTTGATCAGTGTGCGGGTAATCGTATCCTTGCAGTGGTGATGGAACTCAGCCAATTCCTGCAACATATCCGGGTTGGCCAGCTTGATGCCCGGCTTCATCTTCGGGTCAACACGGCGACGTATTTCATACACCAAATCAATCATGGGTTTGCTGTATTGCATAGGGCCTCCACTTGGACAGGTGTTCATTCAAGCAAGAAGCCAGCCAACCGCCGAAAATCATCTACCGGATCGTTTTTAAGAAAATCCATGCGCCATGGCTGCACGCAACTGGTGCGTTATTTCGAGGCCATGCCTGCTTATTCATCAGTGGCGTGTCTTGGTAAGCGTGGGTGGAACTGGGGAAATAAACGAAACGAGAGGTGCGACAGTGGGAAGCTGTCGCACCTTGGGAATTAACTTAAATGATGATCCATATCCCGCGAAGGCTGCGCGCATTTGCTGTCACCGACCACCTTGGCCGGTACGCCTGCAACCGTGGTGCGCGGCGGGACATTTTTCAGTACCACGCTGCCCGCGCCGACCTTGGCGCATTCGCCAATTTCGATGTTGCCGAGGATCTTGGCACCGGCGCTGATCAACACGCCCTTGCGCACCTTGGGGTGACGATCACCCGCCTCTTTGCCGGTACCGCCCAAGGTCACCGACTGCATGATGGATACATTGTCTTCCACTACGGCGGTTTCGCCGATCACGATGCCGGTGGCGTGATCAAACATAATGCCTTTGCCAATCTTCGCTGCCGGGTGGATATCCACAGCAAACACCGACGAAATGCGATTTTGCAGAAACAACGCCAGTGGATTGCGCCCTTGTTTCCATAACCAGTGGGCGATGCGATAAGCCTGCAAGGCGTGAAAACCCTTGAAGTAGAGCAGGGGGGTTACCAGTGAGCAGCACGCGGAGTCGCGTTCATTCACCGCATACAAATCGGCGCGCACGGCTTCGCCGATGGAAGGGTCGTCGGTTAACGCCTGCTCAATCACTTCGCGCATCAGCATGGCCGGCATCGCCGGGCTGTCCAGTTTGTTAGCCAGGTGGAAACTGAGCGCAGCTTCCAGGGTTTCGTGATTGAGGATGGTGGAGTAGAGGAAGCTGGCCAATACCGGCTCGGACTCCGCCTGCTTGCGGGTTTGGTTGCGGATAGATTCCCAGAGAGCATCGATAGGCTTGGCGGCGGGGGCAGCAGTAGCAGTCATGATGAGATCCTTTAAGTGGGTCGCCGGGTGAAGCATTTGTGCATTATTGGGCCTTGAATCAGGGATTTCCAGTGCCCGGGGCCAGACGAACAGATACCTGTGTTAAAACACCGCCAGGGGCGGCTCATACAAGGCGGCCAATTGCTCGCGCAACTCCAGGATATGCTCGCCCCAATATCGTTCGGTGTTAAACCACGGAAAATGGCGCGGAAACGCCGGATCGTCCCAGCGGCGCGCGAGCCAGGCGCTGTAGTGCATGATACGTAGGGTACGCAGGGCTTCGATCAGATTCAGCTCAGCCAGATCAAAATCGCAGAATTCCCGGTAACCATCCAGAATCTCCGCTAACTGCAAGCTTTGTTGTTCGCGCTCGCCGGACAGCAGCATCCACAAATCCTGTACCGCCGGCCCGTTACGCGCATCATCGAAGTCGACAAAATGCGGCGCATCGTCGCGCCAGAGGATATTGCCGGGATGACAGTCGCCGTGGAGGCGAATGGGGGTGAAGTGTGTTTGCGCAAAGCGATCCTCCAGGCGGCGGATCAGGTCGGCACCCAAACTGCGATAGGATTCGCGCAGGCTGGGCGGTATAAAATCGTTTTCCAGCAAAAAGCTATAACTGTCGCGGGCAAAGCTTTGCACGTCCAGGCTGGGCCGTTCGATAAAAGGGCGGGCACGGCCCAAGGCATGGATACGGCCCAACACACGGCCCAGACTCAGCAACTGGTCATAATCATCCAGGTTAGGGGCGTGGCCGCCCTGGCGCGGGTAGAGTGCAAAGCGAAACGGATTGCCCTGATGGGCGAAGGTCCGTAGCGTGTTGCCATCGGCATCAGCAATGGGCGGCACGACGGAGATCTCCAGTTCATGCAGCGCTTGAGTGAAGGTATGCTCCTCCAGGATCTGTGCATCGCTCCAGCGCTCCGGGCGATAGAATTTGGCGATCAATGGGCTGGCGTCCTCAATACCCACCTGATAAACACGGTTTTCATAGCTGTTGAGCGCCAGCACACGGGCATCGCTCAGGTAGCCACAGCTTTCCACCGCATCCAGTACCAGATCAGGGCTGAGTGCTTCGTAAGGGTGAGCTGGGGACTGGGTCATAGAGATGGGCCTTTTTATGCTGGGTGGTGCATGGAAGTTCGCGGACAAATATCCTAGGCTGAACCATAAGTTTGCGGCCGGACAGTGTGCCTCACTGGCCGGGGGAGCGGAACCTCTAATCGCGGTAAATTTAATGCGGGCAGATCACATTTGCCGGCGCAGATAATGAATAACAGAAGGATTCAACGTGATGAAGATGCATCTCTTGGGGCTCAGGATGACGACCCGCCTATCTTGCGTGTTACTGTTAACCGGCCTGACCGCCTGTGGCGGTGGCAGTGGCGGTTCGTTGCTGGATGATCGAACCGGCAACTTTAATAATAATTCAGCTTGGGAGCCGGGGGTTTTCAAGCCGGCCAGTGACTTCAAGAATCGCTGTGATGCACCGCGCTCCGGCACTGATCCCTACACCGGTAACAGTTACCCGGATCGCACCGGCAATACCCTCGCAGAGAATAACTGGCTGCGTTCTTGGAGCAATGAAACCTATCTGTGGTACGACGAGATTATCGATACCGACCCCGCCGAATTTGATGAGCCAACGCTTTATTTCCAATTACTCAAGACTTTTGCGTTGACACCCTCGGGGGCGCCCAAGGATCAGTTCCACTTCACCTACGACACCGCCGAATGGAATGCCCTGTCCGGTTCGGGTGTATCGGCGGGTTACGGGGTGACCTGGGCGATCATCCGCGCATTGCCACCGCGGGAAATCCGCGTGGCTTATACCGAACCCAATACGCCCGCCACGGCAGAAGGTGTAGACCTGACGCGCGGCGCGCTGGTGCTGGAAATCAACGGCGTGGATGCAGTAAATGACAATACTGAGGAGGGTGTTAACACCCTGAATGACGGGCTTTTCCCCTCCGACACAGGACAAAATATCACCCTGGTGGTACAGGATCTTGGTGCTGATGAACCTCGCACGGTCACCCTGACCTCGACCACTATCACCTCGACGCCCGTGCAGAATGTCAGAACGCTTGCAAGTGAATCCGGTGAGACGGTGGGTTACCTGCTGTTTAATGACCACATCGCCACATCAGAGGATTTGTTGATTGAAGCGATTGACGAACTCAGCTCCGCCGGGGCGACGCAACTGGTGCTGGACCTGCGCTATAACGGTGGTGGTTTGCTAGCGATTGCCAGCCAACTGGCATATATGATCGCGGGCGATGTGCCTACGTCACAGCAGGTGTTTTACAACATCAGCTTTAATGACAAGCACCCGGAGCGCGACCCGGTAACCGGCCAAACCCTGACCCCCATTCCCTTTTACAAACAAACCCTGGGCTTTTCCACCGCGACCGGCCAACCCTTGCCCAGTCTTAACCTACAGCGGGTATACATCCTGACGGGCTCCGGCACCTGTTCTGCCAGCGAAGCCATCATCAACGGCCTGCGTGGCGTGGGCGTAGAGGTTATTCAGATCGGCACGTCTACCTGTGGCAAGCCTTATGGTTTTTACCCGACGGATAACTGCGGTACCACCTACTTCACGGTGCAGTTCAAAGGCGATAATGCCCAAGGCTTCGGCGAGTATTCTGATGGCTTTACTCCGGGTAACAACTCGGCCGATGCGGCCAGCTTGCCCGGTTGTAGCGTGGCCGATGACTACTTGCACGCTTTGGGCGACCCGGCGGAAGCACGGCTGGCTGCCGCTTTGGCATATCACGAGACCGGTGAATGCCCCGGCGCGAATACCGCAGGATTGCAGAAGTCTGCGCCCCCGCGAGTCGAAGGCTATGTTCATAAACCTGAGGCGCTGCGCAACATCATCCTACTGCCACCGGTTAACTAGTCGCATGAGTTGAAGATAGAGATAAAAGCGGTGAATGGTGGAGAAAAATCCATAAAATCCGCAAACAGTGCCGGTCAATTTTTGTGGAACAGGGCTCATTGACCGTGTCGGGACTTTCATCCTGGCCAGATAGAGGCTATAAGGAGATAGAGCCTATTTAAGGAGATGGGCCAAAATGACAGGTCCGTCTAATCAGCGAGCTTCCTATGATCACAATAGCGTTTTATAACCTCAAAGGTGGCGTGGGTAAAACCACCACAGCGGTCAATATGGCCTACATGGCAGCGGCGGCCGGGAAAAATACCGTGCTATGGGATCTCGATCCCCAAGCCGCTGCTACCTGGTTGTGCCAGCAGGAAAGTGCCAAAACCCGAGCGATCAAGGTGTTCAGCAAAGGCAAGGCAGTCGCTGATCTGGAAGTGGCCACGCCATTTCCCGGCCTGAGTGTCATTCCGGCGGACCTGAGCCTGCGCAAGATGGAGAAGGAGTTTGAGGGCCAGAGCGGTAATCGCTGGTTGAAGAATCTCATCAAACCCCTTGCCGATAAAAACGACATCCTGATCTACGACTGCGCGCCCTCCCTGTCACCTGCAATGGAGCAACTGCTGAGCGATGTCGATATCGTGCTGATTCCCATGATCCCCAGCCCCTTGTCTATTCGTGCCATGGAACAAGTCATCACATTCTTTGGCGACAAGAAGAACAGTCCGCAAAAGATTGTCGGCTTCTTTAATCAGGTGGATATGCGCCGCAACCTGCATCGCCAGGCGGCGGAAAACCTCAAGCAGATGCCGGTGCCGATGCTCAAAAGCTGGATTCCCATGAACTCGGCGGTAGAGCAGATGGCCCTGCGGCAGGCACCGTTGACCAGCTACGCCAGCCATGGCCGCGCCGCGCTGGCCTATCAGGAGATGTGGAAGGAACTGGCGCGTTTGCTGCGCAAAACCGAGCGGGAAGCGGTCGTTGCCTCCTGATCCCGGGGTGTGTTTATTGGCTTCACATCCGGCGTTCGTGCCAACGCCCACACATGCACTTCCTTCGCCCCCTGGCGGATCAACAAGTGGCTTAATTCCCGCGTCGTTGCCGTGGTTGTCACCACATCATCCAGAAGTGCAATCCGTTTTCCCTGAACAATCCTGTTGCCGGCGGCGGTCATGCTGAACACTTGCCGCAGATTTTCTTGTCGCTTGGCCCGGCTCAAGCCTTTTTGTGCCGGCGTATGCCGGGTGCGTCGGCAGGCGCGCGACGCCAGCGGAAGCTTCAGCTCCGTTGCCACCTGTCTACCGAGTAGATCGGTTTGATTAAAGCCGCGTAACCAGCGGCGCGTCCAGTGCAGCGGCACCGGGATGATCAACTCCGGCAGGCACCGTTCCTGCTCGTCGTAGGTGTGGAGGACGCACTGCGCCAAGGCCCGCCCCAGCGCCCGGCCAGCAGCGAGTTGACGACGGTATTTGAAATGATGAATCAGATAATCCACCGGATACTGATATCGGAACGGCACAACAGTGCATGAAAACGCCGGTGGTTTGGCCAGGCAATGGCCACAATAATCACCGGAGCTTTCCTGGGGTAGCGGGATAGCACACTGGTGGCAGCTGCCCTCCGTCAACGAAAGATGCGGCAACCCCAACTCACAATCCGGGCAAACCAGCTCACCCCGCAAACCCCTGCCACACAACAGGCAAACCGTGGGTACCAACCCGTTAAAAAATCGCCCAACCTTTTCCCAAAACCATAAAAAGCCTGCTTTCATACTTTTCCCTTTTCCCTTTTCCCTTTTCCCTTTTCCCTTTTCCCTTTTCCCTTTTCCGGACCGGACTCTAGCGCTACCGGTCCCGCTTGCCAAGTCTCCACCTGTTAACCCATTTCCCTTTTCAGGTTGACAGCTATCAATGTCCCGCTAAGATAGAGGCCATCTAACCCCGGTCATCCTCATTTACTTTCGTGAATTTCTTCCTATGAATGCTACCAGCCATCCCCTGATTCGCCACGACTGGACCCGCGCCGAAGTGAAGGCGCTGTTTGAGCTGCCTTTCAGTGATCTGATGTATCAGGCCCAGACCGTTCATCGCAGTTTTTTCAACCCCAATGAAGTCCAGGTCAGCACCCTGTGTTCTATCAAGACCGGTGCCTGCCCGGAGGATTGCGCCTATTGTCCGCAATCCGCCCGTTACGACACCGGCCTTGAGCGTGAAAAATTAATGGCGGTGGAAAAAGTTATCGAGGAAGCCAAAGCAGCCAAGGCCAGCGGTGCTACCCGTTTTTGCATGGGCGCGGCCTGGCGTTCACCCAAGGGCAAAGACATGCCTTATGTCACCAATATGGTTAAGGGTGTGAAGTCGCTGGGGCTGGAAACCTGCATGACTCTGGGGATGCTCAACGAAGATCAGGCGCAGGAACTGGCCAACGCCGGCCTGGATTATTACAACCACAACCTCGATACCTCGCCGGAATACTATGGCGAAATCATCACCACCCGTACTTATCAGGATCGTCTGCAAACCCTCGCCAATGTGCGCAAGGCAGGCATGAAGGTCTGCTGTGGCGGTATCGTCGGGATGGGTGAAGAAGAGGGAGATCGTGCGGGCCTGCTGGTGCAACTGGCGACCATGCCGGAACATCCGGAATCGGTACCCGTGAACATGCTGGTGAAGGTGGAAGGTACACCCCTAGCGGATCAGGCTGATCTCGATCCGTTTGATTTCATCCGCACCATTGCGGTTGCGCGTATCCTGATGCCCAAATCCCACGTGCGTTTGTCTGCTGGTCGCGAACAGATGAACGAACAAATGCAGGCCATGGCCTTTCTCGCCGGCGCCAACTCGATCTTCTATGGCGAAAAATTGTTGACCACGCCTAACCCGGAAGCCAGCAAGGACATGCAGCTGTTCAAGCGCCTCGGCATTACCCCGGAAGCTTACGAAATTCACGAAGATGAAGCCGAGCAGGAAGCGGCTGTCGTCAACCAATTACAAGAAGCGCAACTCGATTCGTTTTTTTACAACGCGGCGAAATAACTTTTACCTCAGGGAACGATATGAAATACGGATTGACAGCGTTATTAGCCGGTGCGTTAGTCAGCGTGCCGGTTCACGCGGAAAATTACGGTGGTCTGGCACTGGGTGCGGCAGAGTTTTGTGAAGGGGTCGGCGAGTCCGGTTTTTTCGGCGGTGATTGTTTAAACCCGCGCTTCCTGCTGCGTGGTTATGCGGGCCATCGGTTTTCCGATTTTGTCAGTGTTGAGCTTAGCTTTGATGCCATTCTTGATCCGCGCGGCTGGTTTGGCGGTGGGCACGGTAATACGGAAATTAATGGCGCTACGGTTGGTGCTTACGGATTAATGTCGCTGCCGCTTGCAGATGAAGTTCGCTTATTTGTTGGCCCTGGCATCGGCGGTTCGATGATCCACACATCCTGGGGTGACACCCGCTACATTGAAGCGGGTGACGAAACGTGGGAAACGCGTGAATCGGGTGATACCACCTTTGGTATGAACATCGGTTGGACTGCGGGGGTGGAGTTTGAAACGAACCATGCCGGCGTTGTGCGTGTGCAGTGGCAAACCTGGCGCTCTATGGATTCCGATGTATTGTTCGACGATGAATTCAGTGCGAATTATTTATCTGTTTCCTTGCGTGAGCATTTCTAACGCGGCCAATCGCTGGGCCGATCATTTTTAACAGGTGTAACCGATTTGCCCGTGGACCATTCTCTTGATCACATCCTTGCGCCGGCCCTGGCCGAACGCCGCGCCGCGCATCGCTATCGCCATCGGCGCCTGCTGCAAACGCCCCAGGTGCCAGAAGTCATTATCGATGGCCAACGTTATCTGTCCTTCTGCAGTAACGATTATCTGGGGCTTGCCAATCATCCTGACGTCATACAGCGCTTGCAGACAGCGGCAGCGCAATACGGTGTCGGCAGTGGCGCATCGCATTTGGTAAGTGGTCATTCGTCTGAGCACCACGCGTTGGAAGAGGAGCTGGCGGCGTTTTGCGGACGTGATCGCGCGTTATTATTTTCCACCGGTTACATGGCCAACCTCGGTGCCATTACCGCGTTGGTGGGGCAGGGCGATGTAGTATTTGAAGATCGCTTGAATCATGCGTCGTTGCTGGATGCCGGTTTACTCAGCGGCGCGCGCTTTCAACGTTTCCTGCACAATGACCTGGATAATTTGCACGCTCGCCTGGAAAAAACCGAAGCCGCCCGAAAATTAATTGTGGTGGACGGTGTGTTCAGTATGGACGGCGACTTTGCGCCCTTGCCGCAACTGGCACAACTGGCGCAGCAACACAACGCCTGGTTGATGGTGGATGATGCCCATGGTTTTGGTTGCTTCGGCCAAACCGGCGGCGGCAGCGCTGAACATTTCGGTTTGACGCAAACCCAATTACCCATCCTGATGGGCACACTGGGAAAAGCCTTCGGTACCTTTGGTGCGTTTATCGCTGGCAGTGAAACATTGATCGAAACGCTGATTCAATTTGCCCGTCCCTATATTTACACCACCGCCATGCCACCCGCGGTAGCAGCAGCGACACGCACCAGTTTGCAATTGCTGCAACGGGAATCCTGGCGACGTGAACATTTGCATCAATTGATCGCACATTTTCGTCGGGGCGCCGCCGAATTAGGTTTGCAACTGCTGGATTCAGTTTCGCCAATCCAGCCCATTATTTTGGGCGAAGAAGCGCGCGCCCTGGCATTTTCCGAACAGCTTGCGGCGCGCGGTTTCTTAGTAATTGCCATTCGCCCACCCACGGTGCCCGCCGGCAGTTCGCGCTTGCGGGTCACCATATCAGCAGAGCACTCTCAAGCACAGGTTGATGCCTTGCTGGATGCGCTTGATGCGGTAAACCAACAGGTGCCTGCGTGATGTCGGTGCAGCAACATTCATTACCCGCCACGCTGGCGGTGCATCATTACCCGGCGCAGACATTACCGGCGCAGCGCGAACCGCTCGTGCTGCTGCACGGGTGGGGGTGCGACAGCCAAACCTGGCAGCCCTTGTTGCCGGCGCTGCAACAGACCGGCGATGTCTATGCGATTGATTTGCCCGGTTTTGGCCACAGTCACGCTGTCTCTTTTGCGGATCTGGAGAGCGTGCTGATATTGTTGGAGCAACACCTGCCAGCGCGCGCTGCGCTTATGGGTTGGTCGCTGGGTGGCATGTTGGCAATCGCGTTGGCCGCGCGGGCACCCGAGAAAATTTCCCGCGTGATTTCACTGGCTACCAACGTTAAATTTGTGGCTTCCCCGGATTATCCAACGGCCATGCCGCCGGCTGTCAATCGCCAATTCAATCAACAATTTGCCGATGATCCGCAACATACATTGAAATTATTTACCGGCTTATTGGCGCAAGGTGATGCACAGGAACGTGCGCTGCTTAAAGCCCTGCGCGCGGTTAAAGCATTTCATCCAGACAGGGGTTGGAATGCTGCACTGGCCCTGTTGGCCCACCTGGACAACCGTGCGGCTTTTGCGCAATTGACCCAGCCGGGTTTACACCTGCTGGCCGAAGCTGATGCCCTGGTGCCGATGAGCGCCGCGGAGGCGTTGCGCCGTCTTAACCCGCACCAACATGTCGAGGTTATACCGCACGCCGCTCACGCGCTGCACTGGAGTCAACCGCAAGCGCTCATACCGTTGATTACTGAATTTTTGCGGCAGCCCCTGCCGGGGACGCTGGACAAACGCAAGGTGGCGCAATCCTTCAGTCGTGCGGCGCACACCTATGATGCGGTGGCGACCTTGCAGCGCGAGGTTGGCCAGCATTTACTGCAACAGATACCGCCGAACCTGACACCGCAATGCGCGCTTGACCTGGGATGCGGCACCGGTTTTTTCAGCCGGCGTTTGCGCCAACAGTTTCCATTGGCCGAACTTATCGGTGTTGATATCGCGCAGGGTATGCTGGAATTTTCCCGCAACACCCACGGCGATCTTGCCCAATGGCTCTGCGGTGATGCTGAACAACTCCCTTTTGCTAACGCCAGTATTGACCTGATTTTTTCCAGCCTGGCGATTCAATGGTGCACCGCGACGGACAGGTTATTTGCTGAACTCCGCCGCGTATTAACACCTGGTGGTGTCGGTGTGCTGGCCACGCTCGGACCGGCTACCCTGAATGAATTGCGGCACGCCTGGCAGCAGGTCGATGGTTATGTGCATGTCAATCAGTTTGAATCCGCTGAGCGGATGCAGGCGGCCATCAACACCGCTGGCTTGCACTTGAAAGATTGGCAAACGCAGCAGCGCCAGTTGCGCTATGAACGATTGGTGGATTTGACCCGCGAGCTGAAAGCACTGGGCGCGCATAACGTTAATGCAGGCAAGCCGGGAGGCTTGACCGGGCGTAAAAAAATTGAAGCCTTTAAACACGCTTATGAACAGTGTCGTTGTGATGGCTTGTTGCCAGCCAGTTATGAAATTTTTTATGTGTTGGTACAGGCTCCCGTTGAATAAGCTATTGAACGAAAAAACCTTATGGCTAATAAAACCTTCTTCGTCACCGGCACCGATACCGGTGTGGGTAAAACATTTATCTCTGCCGGTTTACTGCTGACGGCAAAACAACGCGGTCTATCCACGGCAGCATTAAAACCGGTAGCGGCGGGCTGCGAGATGACAGCGGCGGGTTTGCGCAACGACGATGCGCTCTTGTTGCAATCTGTCATTACCCAACCCCTCGCCTACGAACAAATTAATCCCATCGCCCTTGAGCCGGCCATTGCACCGCACATTGCAGCACAGCAGGCGCGGCGGGTGTTGTCGGTGGATCGGCTGAGCGGCTTTTGTCGCGGTGCATTAAACCAGGCAGATTTCACCTTGGTGGAGGGCGCGGGCGGTTGGCGTGTGCCGTTAAATCCAGCGGAAACGCTGGCGGATCTGGCGCGGGCATTGCGGTTGCCGGTCATCATGGTGGTAGGCATCCGCCTGGGCTGTATCAATCACGCGTTGCTGACAGCGGAAGCCATTGCGCGGGATGGTTTGCTTATGGCCGGCTGGGTGGCCAATGTGATTGATCCTGATATGCCGTGCCAGCAGGAAAATATTGTGTCCTTACAGCAACGCTTGGCAGCGCCTTGCTTGGGGGTCGTGCCTTATCTGGGGCAGGATGCAACACCGGCATTATTGAGCGACTTTTTTTCAGCGGAATCGGTCGCGCCGCTTTTTTGATTCGATAAGGTTCGATAGCCATTTTGGGCGCACGTCACTGAAGCGTCATCCTTTCCCTGCATGATTCCTGTCAGCAAAACCTGACCGAGACTGGCATGTTCCGTGCCTGACCATTTGCTGAGATTCCATTTATGCCAATGAGAAACTGTGTGTGAAGGGCAAACATTATCTGCTGATTCTGTGCATTAATCTTTGGTTAATCAGTTGTGCTGGCCCAGCTACGCGGGAACCGGTGGAGATTAACCTGGTTGCACTCAACGATTTTCACGGTTATCTGCAGCCCGGTACCTTCAGTTATAGCGATCCGCAGAATCAGGATGCAGTCATCACTGTGCAAGCCGGTGGCGTTGCAACGCTGGGCGGTTTATTGAATGAATTGCGACAGGATGATCCGCACCTGCTTTTCGTCGGCGTGGGAGATTTGATTGGTGCATCGCCGCCGATTTCCGCGATCTGGGCCGACGAGCCGACGCTGGAAGCCATGGCATTATTGGACATGCGTTTATCCTCCCTGGGTAATCACGAACTGGATGAAGGCAAGGCCGAATTGTTGCGGCAGATTAACGGCGGATGCGACTCACCCCGGCCCGAAAAAGCCTGCCAGTGGCGCGCGGATTATACCGGTACATCGTTTCCTTACATCGCCGCCAATCTGATCGATACCGAGACTGGCGACACACTGGTGGCACCTTATGTTATTGAACAGGTACGCGGTGTGAAGATCGCGTTTGTCGGCGCGCAAGTGGAAGACCTCGCGTCGGTTGTCGCTGCCAGTTCCATGCAGGGCATTCGTGTTGACGATGAGGCTGAAGCCATTAACCGTGTCGTGCCGGAAATTAAACGTAAGGGCGCCGACATTGTTGTTGCGGTTGTGCATCAGGGCGGCAATACGCTCGCCAGTTTTAACCAACCGGGCTGCACCGATCTGGAAGGCGACATCGTGGATATCGTTGAACGCCTTGATCCGGCAGTTGATCTAGTATTGAGTGCACACACGCACGAAGCCTATTTATGCACCGTTGGTACTATCCCGGTCACGCAAGCGGGATCATACGGCCGACTGGTCACTCACCTGACGCTGGTGTTTGAACCTGCCGGAAAAACATTACTGGATGTGCAAGCGCGTAATCTGATTGTTGATCCGCAGCGCTACCCGCCCGACCCCAAATTACTCGCATGGCAAACGGATATCGAAGCACGCAGTCGCTCGATACTTGAACGACCTGTTGCGCGCATTGGTGCTCCCATGATCACGCGCATGCCGAATCGTGCAGGAGAATCGGCCATGGGCGATCTGGTGGCCGATGCACAACTTGCCGCAACCGAACCATGGGGTGCGCAGATTGCGCTGATGAACAGCGGTGGTATTCGCGCTGACCTGGTTGTGAAAGATGAAGAACCTTTGAATTATTCCCAGGTGGCGGCGGTACATCCCTTTAAAGGCACCTTGCAAATCATCAGTCTGACCGGTGCGCAAATAAAAAACCTGTTGGAACAACAGTGGCAGAGCGACGGCCCCGGCAGCTTCAAACCCTTACAGATTTCGCACACATTTTCCTATCGTTGGGACGGGTCGCAGCCGCGCGGTCAGCGTATTCTGGCAGGCAGTCTGCGGCTCAATGGTGAACCCATCCTGCCGACAGAATCCTATCGCATTGCTGTGAATGCATTTCTTGCCGACGGTGGCGATAATTTTTCCGTGTTTACGGAAGCGAGTGATCGCAAAGACACGGGCCTGCCGGATCTCAAGGTATTGATAGATTATCTGGTCGCGCAGGAAAAAACGGGCGAGCCGGCAGGGCATGTTGAGCCGGCGGGGCGGATACGGCGGGTTGATTGATGGATATTTGCATGGTGTGGGTCAGGTCAATAAAAACGCTCCGTCGATAGCCGCCAGGCTCCGGGCACAGAAGATATGATGCTTCGGTTATATATGGCTTGTTATATAGAACCGTCTTTTGCGCCTAACTGGTCTTAAAAATCCCGACATGGGCGGCAATCCTGGCTGTTTTTCAGGCAAAGCCAAGCGTAAAATGGCTTCAATTGTGGGTAAGTCTGTCAGTCATCCATGACAATTGCCCGATACCAGCCATTATTGAGGAACTGCCATGCAAATCGGTTCAGTGATTACCCAGGGTTTGATCGGGATGCAGAATAGCCAGACGGAGATGACCCGTTCAGCTACCCAAATCGCTGAAGCCGGCACGATCCAGCGCGATAATCCGCAAGCTAATGATGTCGTCGAACCCCTGATCAACCTGCAATTGCAGTCACAGTTGTTCGACAGTTCGGCGCGCGTGGTCCAGGTCGCTGATAAAACACTGGGCACTTTGCTAGATACCAAGGCCTGACGGACCCCCCATGATTACCAATATCCCATCCAGCTATGCCAACGCCGTTGCGCCCTTTGCGCCGCTCGGTCGTCAGGCGGTGAGTGAGGAAGGGTTGGATCTCAAATCATCAAATTTCAAAGCCCTGGAGCAATCCGCAGAATCAGCGCGGGGTGAAAATCGTCGTTCTCCCGATGAGCGCCCCAACGAGGTGGGCGAGCGGGAACGCTTGCGGGAAGGGCGGATCAACGGTGATGAACCGCGCCAGCACGGCGGGCGGCAGGCTGATTCCAAACAGGCGCGCCAGGAGCAGGAACAACAGGAAATTCGTGAACTTGCCGCTCGTGATCGCGAGGTGCGTAGCCACGAACAGGCCCACGCTGCAGTGGGTGGTAAGTATGCGGGCAGTCCGGTCTACGAATTTGTGCGCGGTCCTGATGGTGTGAGCTATGCGGTCGGGGGGGAGGTCAGTATCGATACCAGCCCCATTCCCGGTGACCCGGAAGCAACTATCGCCAAGGCCCAACAGATTCGACGCGCTGCCAATGCGCCTGCCGAACCTTCTTCCCAGGACCGTCGTGTCGCAGCCGAAGCATCGCTGATGGAGGCCGATGCCCGAGCTGAGTTGCGCCAGGAGCGTGTTATCGAAAGCGAGCGGGCGCACGAAGAAAAAGCTGAACGTGCTGAAGAGAAAAAAGCGGAAGCGGCGCGCAAGGAAAAAAACGATGAAGCGCAACAAGTTGCCAGTGAGCGCGCTGAATTGCAGCGTGCACAGCGTGCCGAAGCTCTGGCAGAAGCAAGCCGTCGCAATATCGATATCAATCGCCGCCTGCTCGACATTGGTGTGAACAACACTATTCCCGTTATTGGTTCCTTTCTTGACCGGCAGGTATAACCCTTTCTGTTTTTCTTGCGTCATCCGCGCTGATCCCCTAGAGTTTTGCCCACTCCCAAAAATCAATAACTTCACAGATCGAGATCGTGACATGGCAAATAAACTGTCGCCGGAAGACCAGGCACGGGTAGATAGTGTGACATCCCGTGGTGTTAACAGTGTTGAGCGTGCGCCATTCCGCGTTTGGTTGTTGCTCGGAGTCATCCTGCTGGTGCTGACTGGATTAAGTATCTTCAGCTACATCGTCGCCTGGTTGCATGGTGTCGTGTAGATTCGTGATTTAGTTAGACTTTTCCCTTGACCGTTGTGAAATGCGTCCCTATAATTCGCGGCCTCACTTGGACACAGTCCAGTGAGTTGAGGACGCGGGGTGGAGCAGCTTGGTAGCTCGTCGGGCTCATAACCCGAAGGTCGTTGGTTCAAATCCAGCCCCCGCAACCAGCTTTATGTTTTGTGGCTTGATCCCAAGCGGCAAAACCGACGCAGGCTTCTTCTCCAGCAGCCTCGTATCAGAGTCAAACAGGCAGCCGCAGAAGTTGCTTGTCATCGATAAGCCCCTATATGGGGCTTTTTTGTATTTGTTTTTTTGTCACAGGGGGCCGCCCCCAGCTACAGAGGCCTGTAGTGTTGCGAAGTTGTTGCGAATGGGCCTTGAGCCCATTTTTTATTTGTGGGCTTTCGCTCGCTGAGCACAAAAAGGTGTTGTCATGGCGTCCAAACAAGAACAGTTACACGCATTGATTGCCCCGGTTGCCGCGTCCTTGGGCTGCGAGCTCTGGGGGCTGGAGTATTTGACCCAGGGCCGCTACACCACGCTGCGAATTTATATTGATCGGCAAGAAGGCGGCGTGTCCCTGGAGGACTGTGAAAAAGTCAGTCGCCAGGTCAGCAGTGTGATGGACGTGGAAGACCCCATCGACGGTGAATATACGCTGGAAGTGTCCTCCCCCGGTATGGATCGTCCTTTATATACGCTGGAACAATATGCGCGCTACATCGGCGAGCAGATCAATGTTCGGCTGCGTATTGCGCGCGACGGGCGCCGCAAATTCAAGGGCACCATCCTGGCAGTAGAAGGCGATGAAGTGCGCCTTGGTGTCGATGACAAAGAATATGTTTTACACCTGGATGCTATCGACAAAGCGAATATCATTCCGCGCTTTGATTGAGTGTTCAGGCAGAGATTAGTGATTTAAACCACATAATGTGCGCACGGTGAAAATCAGTTGTGCGCAACCTGAGTTCCACGTTACCGGCGCAGTGGTTTGCGGTGTCGGGTTGAGGAGTTAACAGAGGCAAAGAGATGAACAAAGAAATTTTGCTGGTCGCTGATGCAGTTTCCAATGAGAAAGGTGTCGACAAGGAACTGATCTTCGAAGCCATTGAAACCGCGCTGGCTACGGCCACGAAAAAACGTTTTGACGAGGACTCAACCATTGATGTCATCATCAATCGCGCCACTGGCGACTATGAAACCTTCCGCACATGGGATGTGGTTGCTGATGATGTGGTCGCAGAGTTGGGTACGCAATTTACCCTCGAAGAAGCACATGAAAAAGACCCTGCCTTAAAGGCTGGCGATACCTATCGCGAAAAAATCGAGAATGTTGAGTTCGGCCGTATTGCCGCACAAACAGCCAAGCAAGTGATCGTACAAAAAGTGCGTGAAGCTGAGCGCGCGCAAATGGTGGAAGAATACCGGGACCGCATGGGCGAATTGATCAGCGGCAGCGTCAAGAAAGTGACCCGTGACAGCATTATTGTGGACCTGGGCAATAACGCAGAAGGGTTGTTGCCACGCGATCAATTGGTAGGCCGTGAAATTTTTCGTGTCGGTGATCGTATTCGCGCCTTGTTGTTGGATGTGCGTACCGAAGCGCGCGGGCCGCAATTGTTTTTGAGCCGTTCATGTCCGCAGATGTTGATTGAGTTGTTCAAGATCGAAGTGCCGGAGATTGCGGAAGAAGTTATTGAAATTAAAGGCGCAGCCCGCGACCCGGGCTCACGTGCGAAAATTGCCGTAAAAACCAATGATGGTCGTATTGATCCGGTAGGTGCCTGCGTCGGTATGCGCGGTTCGCGTGTGCAAGCGGTGTCCAACGAGTTGGGGAATGAGCGTGTTGATATCGTGTTGTGGGACGATAACCCGGCCCAATTCGTTATCAACGCCATGTCACCCGCCGAAATCGAATCCATCGTGGTGGATGAAGATGCAGGTTCAATGGATGTTGCGGTGAGCGAAGATAACCTCGCCATGGCCATCGGTCGCGGCGGCCAGAATGTGCGTTTGGCCTGTGAATTGACTGGCTGGGATATCAACGTGATGAGCGTGCCCGAGTGGCAAGCCAAGCAGCAAGCGGAATCCGGCAGTTACATCCAGGTGTTTATGAACGCGCTGGATGTGGATGAAGATGTAGCCGCCGTGCTGGTGGAAGAAGGCTTCACCACGTTGGAAGAAGTTGCCTATGTACCGCTGGAAGAAATGCTGGCAATTGATGGCTTCGATGAAGACATCGCGGAAGAATTGCGCGCGCGCGCCAAAGATGCGCTCCTCACCCAAGCCCTGGCATCGGAAGAGCGCCTGGAAGGTGCTGCTCCGGCAGAAGATCTGCTGACAATGGAGGGTATGGATGACACATTGGCTGCGAATCTGGCGCGCCGCGGCATTGTGACGATGGAAGATTTGGCCGAGCAAGCTATCGATGATCTTCTGGATATCGATGGTATGGACGAAACCCGTGCAGCTGCACTGATTATGAAAGCCCGCGAGCCCTGGTTTGCATGAGTGCTGCCAAGGTGTGAATCGTCGCGGGTAATGAACAGAACTGAGGAAAAGCAATGGCAGAAGTAACAGTAAGCGAACTCGCCAAGTCCGTGGGTGCCCCGGTTGAGCGACTGCTGAAACAAATGCAGGAAGCCGGGCTGAAACAAAAAACCGCTGACGCGGTGGTGTCTGATGAAGAAAAGCAGAAGCTGCTGGACTTTTTAAAGACCAGCCATGGCGAAGTGAGTGGCGAGCCAAAGAAGATTACCTTGCAGCGCAAGACCACAACCACGTTGAAGATGGGTTCTGGCAGCGCACGTAAAACCGTTAACGTCGAGGTGCGTAAAAAGCGTACCTACGTTAAACGTGAAGAAGTGGAAGAGCAGGCTGGCGCAGAGCTGGATGCTGTTCAGGACAACGAAGAACTGCAGGTACAGGAACCACAATCCGTGGTAGAAGTGCCGGCAGAAGAGCCGGCACCCGCTCCTGAGCCCGAGCCGGAAGTCATCGAAGACGCACCGGTGGTAGAAGCTGCTCAACCGGACGCGGAAGCGACAACGGGCCGCTCCTCCTTTACTGATGGTATTGAGGAGAAGCGCCGCGCTGCACAAGAACGACGTATGGCGGAAGAGGCTCAGCGCAAGGCGGAGGCCGCTGCGCGTGAGGAAGCCAAGCGTCTGGAGCAACAGGCACGCACAACAGAAGCGAAACCGGCCGCCAAGGCCGCAGAAGATGCTACTCGCCCTGCGCGACCCAAGCCGGCAGCAGCAACGGCAACGGCAGCAACGCCAGCCGCCGAGCGTGACGATAAACACGGTCGCAAGCGCGAAACCCGTCGTGAAGAAGATTTTGATGAAGAAGACAAGCACCGCAAGCGTGCCGGTAAAGCGACCAAGAAAGTAGGCTTGCCCAAGAAGGGCGCCAAGGTCGATCTGCTGGAGCTGGAAGGTGACGATGGTGAGGATCTGGATTTGTTAGCGCGCCGTCGCAGCGTGCGGGCAAACCACAAAGCGTCCAACAAACACGCCTTCAAAAAACCAACCACCAAGATTGTGCATCAGGTGGATGTGCCCGAAACCATCGTGGTATCCGAGCTGGCCCAACGTCTGACGGTCAAAGTGGGCGAGCTGATCAAGCGCCTCATGAAGATGGGTGTTATGGCATCCATGAACGAAGCTATTGATCAGGATACGGCGGTACTAATTGTGGAAGAGTTGGGGCACCAGGCTAACCTGGTCAGTGAGAACGATATCGAGCACGCGCTGGAGAAATCCCTGGAAACAGAGGGTGAGCTGTTACCTCGCGCACCGGTGGTGACCGTTATGGGTCACGTTGACCACGGTAAAACCTCGTTGCTTGACTATATTCGCGAAGCCAAGGTGGCTGCCGGAGAAGCGGGTGGTATTACCCAGCACATCGGTGCCTATCGCGTGGCCACCAGCCGTGGTGAAATCACCTTCCTGGATACGCCCGGTCACGCCGCGTTTACCGCGATGCGCGCCCGTGGTGCCAAGGCAACAGACGTGGTGATCCTGGTTGTTGCGGCCGATGACGGTGTCATGCCGCAGACCGAAGAGGCCATCATGCATGCCCGCGCAGCGGAAGTGCCTTTGGTTGTGGCCATCAACAAGTGCGATAAGCCCAGTGCTGATCCGGATCGCGTCAAGAACGAACTGGTAGCCAAAGGTGTGATTCCGGAAGCCTGGGGTGGTGATACCCAGTTTGTGGAAGTATCCGCCCACACTGGTCAAGGTATCGATGAACTGCTGGAAGCTATTTCGCTGCAAGCGGAAGTGCTGGAACTCACCGCAGTGGTGGATGCCGCCGCTAAAGGTGTGGTCATTGAATCCCGTATGGACAAAGGTCGTGGCGTTGTTGCTACCCTGCTGATCCAGCAGGGCACGCTCAAGCATGGCGACCTTGTACTGGCTGGCCAGAGCTATGGTCGCGTGCGGGCCATGAGTAACGAGCGCGGTCAGCAGGTAAAAGATGCTGGGCCGTCAACACCGGTGGAAATCCTGGGGCTGGATACCACGCCCAGTGCCGGTGATGACTTTGTTGTCCTGATGGACGAGCGCAAAGCTCGCGAAGTGGCGCAGTTCCGTGCCGAGAAAGAGCGGAAGGACAAGCTGGCCCGTCAACAGGCGTCCAAACTGGAGAATATGTTTGCCGGGATGGATGCCGGGCAGAAGAAGACCTTGTCTGTGGTTGTCAAAGCCGACGTGCGTGGCTCGTTGGAAGCGATCCTGTCTTCCCTGGCCGATATTGGTAACGAAGAAGTGCAGGTCAACGTGGTCTCGTCCGGTGTCGGCGGTATCACCGAGAATGATGTCAACCTGGCCTTGACCACCGGTGCCATCATCGTGGGCTTTAATGTCCGCGCTGACGCGGCGACCCGTCGGGTAGCCGAGACCGAAGGTGTGGACATTCGTTACTACAGCATCATTTACCAATTGCTGGATGAGATCAAAGCGGCCCTCAGCGGTATGCTTGATCCGGAGCGGGTTGAAACCATCGTGGGTATCGCCAACGTGCGCGAAGTCTTTACCTCACCGAAATTCGGCCAGGTGGCCGGTTGTATGGTGGTGGAAGGTACGGTCTACCGCAGCAAGCCGATCCGTGTACTGCGTGACAACGTGGTGATCTTCGAAGGCGAGCTGGAGTCTCTGCGTCGCTTTAAAGACGATGTCAACGAAGTGCGCAACGGTCTCGAATGCGGCATCGGCGTGAAGAACTACGATGTTAAAGTCGGCGACCAGATCGAAGTCTATGAAGTTAAAGAGGTGGCGCGTCAGCTGTAATAGCTGATTGCCTGCATCCGCCCCGAACAGCCATTCCGGTGTTCGGGGCGTTGTTATTTTTGTCGACCGCGTATTGGCGTAGGAATCGGCAAATGGAGGTTTAGGGCTATGCCTAGAGAATTTACGCGTTCCGACCGGGTGTCGGATGCTATCCAGCGGCTGCTGGGACAATTGATCCCGCAAGAGATCCGCGATCCCCGGGTGGGGATGGTCAATATCAATGGCGTGACCGTAACCCGTGATATGGCCTACGCCAAGGTGTATGTCACCTTCGTCGGCATGCAGGATGAGCAAGCCAGCCTTGATGCGGCGGCCGTGCTTAACAAGGCGTCGGGTTTTCTGCGTACGTTTCTGGCGAAAGAGCTGAGCATGCGCACGGTACCCAAGTTGCAATTTATCTATGACAAATCAGCGATTCGTGGACAGGAGTTGTCGTTCCTGATTGATCGGGCGATTGCCGAAGATCGTGAACATCATCAGGATGATGATGCTGCAGAACGTGACGATGATGAGGCCGGTAAGAACTGATGGCCCGTAGAAAAGGCCGTCCGGTGGATGGCGTATTGTTGTTGCATAAACCGGCGGGGATGACCTCCAATCGTGCCCTGCAGATTGCCAAACGCTTATATTTTGCCGAGAAGGCCGGCCATACGGGCAGTCTCGATCCGCTGGCCACCGGTGTGCTGCCGCTCTGTTTCGGCGAAGCAACCAAGTTTTCCCAGTTTTTATTGGATGCAGACAAAGGTTACCGCAGCACATTTCGCCTGGGGATTCGCACCACCACCAGTGATGCGGATGGCGAAGTTCTGGCAGAGGTGTCGACAGAAGGCATTAGTCGCGCCCAGGTAGAGCAGGCGCTGACAGCTTTTGTTGGCGACATCCAACAGATACCGTCGATGTACTCGGCGCTCAAACACGAAGGGCAACCACTGTACAAGATGGCGCGCCAGGGGGTAGAGATCGAGCGTCAACCGCGCCAGGTCAGAATCCATAGCCTGACCGTACTGGACTTCCGGCCTGGCCCGGCGGCCGAGGTTGATGTGGATGTACGTTGCAGCAAAGGCACTTATATCCGTTCCATTGCGGAAGACCTGGGCGTTGCTCTGGGCTGTGGAGCCCACGTGAAGACCTTGCATCGTTCGGCAGCGGGGCTTTTTGATGAAACGCGCACCCTGACACTGGAGGCGCTGGAGGCGGCGAGCGAGCAGGGCGGTTACCCTGCACTGGATGCTCTGTTGCTTCCGCCGGACGCACCGGTAGTCAGCTTGCCCGCGTTGGAATTGCCGCAGAACAGCGGTTATTACTTCTGCCAGGGCAACCCGGTGATGGACCCGCAGGTCTATCGCATAGGGGATCAAGGTGATATTGTACGCGTCTTTTTATCTGCTTCGGCGGAGTTGCCGGCCCGGTTTCTGGGGTTGGGCGAACTGACCGAAGACGGCCGCGTAGCGCCGAAACGTATTATTGCCAACCGCACAGCATCAGCCTGATGCGGATGGCGTGAAATTTGTCGAGGCGGTTATCGTCACGGCAAAACCAGCGGCACTGGAATGAATCTCGTCCCTGTTGCCATAGCCCACCTGTAAATATGCACGGGTGCGGCCGTAATATCTGTCGCATATTAATTTGAGGAAAACATCATGGCACTGAGTGCTGCTGAAAAAGCTGCTGTAGTAAAAGAGTATCAACAAGCTGAAGGTGATACCGGTTCACCGGAAGTGCAAGTAGCGCTGTTGACAGTCAACATCAACAAGCTGCAAGACCACTTTGCTGGTCACAAGCACGATCACCATTCCCGTCGTGGATTGATCCGCATGGTTAACCAGCGTCGTAAATTGTTGGACTACCTGAAGAGCAAGAACACTGATCGTTACTCAGCACTGATTCAAAAATTGGGTCTGCGCCGTTAAGTTTGTCCCGTGCCCGCCTAGTGCGGGCACTTTTTTATTTTTTTATTCAGTTCGCAGGACGCGGCGACAGCGGTATCCGGGTTTTGACATATCGCCTTGGCAGGGAGCAATGACACTACTGTGTATTTTTAAAAAGACATGTTTTTATTACAGGCGCGTGAAAAGTTAACGCAAAAGAAAGGATAGAAGAGTGAATCCGATTATTAAAAAATTCCAATACGGCAACCAAACTGTCACCCTGGAAACCGGCCGCGTCGCGCGTCAGGCTACTGGTGCGGTCGTGGTTACCATGGGAGAGACTGCCGTTTTATGTACCGTTGTGGGCGCAAAAGAAGCATCGCCCGGGCAGGATTTCTTCCCGTTATCCGTACACTATATTGAGAAAGCTTACGCCGCAGGAAAAATTCCCGGTGGTTTTTTCAAGCGCGAAGGCCGTCCCTCCGAAAAAGAAACTCTGACCTCTCGCTTGATCGACCGTCCTATCCGTCCGCTGTTTCCCGAAGGTTTTCTGAACGAAGTCCAGGTTGTTTGTACCGTTCTGTCCACTGACAAAGTCAGCGATCCGGACATTGCGGCCATGATCGGTACCTCTGCCGCTCTTACGGTGTCAGGCATTCCCTTTAATGGTCCCATCGGCGGCGCCCGCGTGGGTTACACCACTGAGCAAGGCTACCTGTTGAATCCTACCTATAAAGAGCTTGAAACCTCTGAATTGGACATGGTTGTGGCGGGCACTAAAGACGCGGTGTTGATGGTTGAATCCGAAGCAAAAGAATTGCCGGAAGACATCATGCTCGGCGCGGTGCTGTACGCACACCAGGAAATGCAAGTGGTGATCCAGGCGTGTGTGGAACTGGCGCGTGATGCAGGCAAGGCGCGTTGGGATTGGCAGGCACCGGTTGTGAATGCGGATTTGAAAGCGGCGGTAGAAAAGCATTTTGCGGATTCTATTGGTGTTGCTTACCGCATCACGGATAAAGCCAAGCGTTACGATCGTTTGTCAGAACTGCGCACCCAGGCTGTGGCAGAGCTGGTTAACGAAGAAGCCGGTGTATCCGCTGAAGATGTAAAAGATATGTTCGGTCGCGTAGAGTCGAATATTGTGCGTTCGCGCATCGTTGCCGGTGAGCCGCGTATTGATGGTCGCGACAACAAAACCGTTCGCCCGATTGAAGTGGAAGTCGGTGTGCTGCCGCGTGTTCACGGCTCCGCGCTGTTTACCCGTGGCGAAACCCAGGCGCTGGTTGTGGCAACCCTGGGCAATGCGCGCGATGTACAGATCATTGATGCTCTGGAAGGTGAACGTAAAGATCCTTTCATGTTGCACTACAACTTCCCGCCGTACTCGGTTGGTGAATGCGGGCGCATGGGCTCAACCGGTCGTCGTGAAATCGGCCACGGTCGTTTGGCGCGTCGCGGTGTTGCGGCTATGTTGCCAAGTCAGGAAAGTTTCCCTTACACCATTCGCGTGGTGAGTGAAATTACCGAATCCAACGGTTCCAGCTCTATGGCATCGGTGTGTGGTTCCAGCCTGGCGCTGATGGATGCCGGTGTACCCCTGAAGGCGCCGGTTGCCGGTATCGCCATGGGCCTGGTGAAAGAAGACAACGGCTTTGCCGTATTGACCGATATCCTCGGCGACGAAGATCACCTGGGTGATATGGACTTTAAAGTGGCCGGTACCACCAGCGGCGTTACCGCGTTGCAAATGGATATCAAGATCGAAGGGATCACCGAAGAGATCATGGAGATCGCCCTCGAGCAGGCATTGCATGCGCGTTTGCATATCCTGGCCGAGATGAACAAGGTTATCTCCAAGGCGCGTTCCAGCATCAGCGATACGGCCCCGCGTTTTGAAACCATCAAGATTCATCCGGACAAGATCCGCGACATCATCGGTAAGGGCGGTGCGACTATCCGTGCTATCACCGAAGAAACCGGCTCATCTATCGACATCGATGACGATGGTACCGTTAAGATTTATGCCGACAATGGTGACAACCTGAAAGCAGCGATCCTGCGTATCGAAAGCATCGTGGCGGAGGCAGAGATCGGTGCGATCTACGAAGGTACCGTTGTGCGTATCGTAGATTTCGGTGCATTCGTCAACTTCCTGCCGGGCAAAGATGGCCTGGTGCACATTTCGCAGATCGCCGACGAGCGTGTTAACAACGTCAGCGATTACCTGAAAGAAGGTCAGGTTGTGAAGGTGAAGTGTCTGGATGTGGATCAGCGCGGTCGTATCAAGTTGTCAATCAAGGAAGCCTTGGCTGACGAGAATGGTTCTGCATCAAACGCTGAAGAAGCTGCCGAGTAATTCGGTAGCTTTTGCAAGTGAAATAAAAACGCCCGCTGTTGCGGGCGTTTTTATTGGTGAGCCAGGTTAAAACGTTTTAATGCCACGCCATAAACGGATTAAAGATACGTTGCCAACCGGTAAACTTGATCGGCGCATCCAATATGGTCAGGCAAATACAATCTTCATTTTGCAGGGCAGTCGGGCTGTGTTTGTGGCTGCCGTCCCGCGCAATAAAATCACCCGCATGGTAAACCCCCAGCTCATCAGAAAAACCGCCGTGTAATATCACGGTCAACTCATGGCCTTTGTGGGTATGCACCGGCACCTTTGCGCCGGCAGCAATTTTTTGTAACGCCACTTGAAAGCCGCGGACGTTGATGATGCCGGTTAAATCGTATTTGCTGATTTCCCGCGTTTGCTGCTGCCAGGGCAGATTGTGTAGCGGGGCGGGCAGATAGGCCAACAGCGGATTGGTGATGTCTGTTTTCGCTTCTAATGACGGACTTTCTTTAACAGCGGTGGCTGTTTTTCCTTTAGTGTCATCGCTTTCCAGCTGCGCCATTAATTGATCAAAAGCGTCATCTTCCAGGCTGGCCGGTTTGGTGTTTTCCAGCAGCACGCCACCGATGCTGTTCAGCTTTTTCAGTTGATTGCGGCAGTGACTGCAAAAACACAGGTGGACGGATATGGCCAGCGCGTACGGTAGCGATAAACTACCGGCTGCATAATCCAGCAAAACCATATCGTCAGGGTGATGCGCGCTCATAACTCTGTTGCCTCTAACATAACGCGTAATTTTTTCAGCGAAAGGCGTAAACGGCCTTTCAATGTGCCCAAAGGTATATTCAGTTCTTCTGCCACCTCCTGATGGGTTTTTCCTTCGTAGTACACCTTGCGCACGGCAATCATTTGCTCTTCCGGCAAGGTGTCGATAGATTCGCGAATACATTTTTCCGTCGATGCATTCTGGATGGAACGTACGGTGGTGTCTTCCATCGGAATTTGCCACAACTCTTCCGTTTCGATCACGACTTCCGCTTTGGTACGGTTCATCTTGCGCAGCAGATCAATTCGCTGGTTGCGCGAGATGGTGAAGATCCAGGTGGAAACGGAGGCGAGGGATTCGCTGTACTTATCGGCATTGCGCCAGACGTTGGTCATCACTTCCTGGACTAATACCTCAGCGTGCTGACCGAAACCCTGGTTGATGGCGTAGGCTTTAATCCGTGGAGCAAAATAACTGTAAATCTTACGAAAGGCTTCTTTGTCCCCGTGTTGCGCGACCTGGGCGAGCAGGGCAGGCCAATCCTGGTCGTCGGCCTTGGTTGCATTCCTCTCGTTCATTGGCTTTGCCTTGATGGTTAACATGCAATGCCTCGATTATCGCTGATTGGTTGGAGTTAAACACCCGTTAAGGTCAATAAATAACTGCCTAGGTACGCATTGTCTTTCCTTATGGATCAATCAGCCGCCAGCAAAATCATGATTTTTTTGATTATCGGTTAAATTTTTACATAACGTTTTTTTTTACCTTCCTCTTTGTGATCTGCAAAAAAAACTGCACCGTAAATGGCCCAGTCAGTTAATCGGGATGCGCAGCCTGAAGTATTCCATCCCCCGTCTCCCCACCGATCAATGCACTTGTTGATCACCAGCACTTGAGGAAAGGAAAATGAACATAAGAGCGCTATTCAGTGTGTTGTTGATGTGCGTGTTCATGGTCGCCTGCTCCGGCGATGATGACCCACGCGTTAGAGTCAGTATTTCACCGACCACAGCTTCTGTGGTGACGGGCGGAACGCAAACCTTCACCGCATCTGTGACCGGTACCAGTAACCGTGCAGTAACCTGGTCTGTTAGAGAATCCGGCGGTGGCAGCATCTCCGCCAGCGGTGTGTATACCGCCCCAATGGCAGCCGGCACTTACACGGTTGTTGCAACCAGCGCGGCGGATGACAGACGCTCTGCCAGCGCAACCGTTACCGTGACAGCACCGCCGCCGGAAAACGCCATGGTGCGGGTATTCCATGCATCTTCCAATGCACCCAAGGTTAATATCTGGGTGAATGGCGAGGTGGCCGCCGAGATGGTCGACTATCAGGAATCCACCGGCTATCTGACCGTGCCGGAAGATACTTATGAAGTCGCCGTAGAGGGCATTATTCCCGGTGGCAACGCCGTTGTGATCGGCCCGGTTGATCTGGAGTTCATGGGCAGCACCGACTACGACATCATTGCAGTGAACAGTGTCGATGCCATCGAGCCGCTGGTATTAAGCGATACCGGCAGTCTGAGCGATGCGTCAATGGTACGGGTGCGCGTGGCACACCTGGCCTACGCCGCGCCGGAAGTGAAAGTCTTTGTCACTGCCCCGGATGCCGAGCTTGCCGGTGCGGACGCCTTGGGCAGTTTTATGTTCAAAGACGCCCTCGGCCCGGTTGAAGTCGCTGCCGGTGACTACCGTATCCGTGTAACGCTGATGGATGATACCTTGGTGTATGACTCAGGCACTGTGTCTCTGGCTGCAGGTAAAGACCTGTTGATCGGTGCAGTACCGAATGTTGGCACCGGTGATTCCCCCATTGAGCTGGCCGTGCTGGACGGCGGCGAAGTAGCGATACTGTCTGACGCCTCTGCCGGTGCTGACCTGCGTGTGGTCCACGCATCCGCCGATGCGCCTGCTGTCGATGTTACCGCCAATGATGGCGACACACCGGCTATCGCCAACCTGGCCTTCCCCAATACCACCAATTATCTGAATCTCCCTGGCGGTGATTACAACTTCAAGGTAACGCCCAATGCAGCATCCGAGCCGGTGGTTATCGATGCGGATCTCACCCTGGCGAACGGCGCTGCCTATACCCTGCTGGCGGTTGGTGCGCTGGCCGATATCGAACCCCTCGTGTTGACTGATGACAACCGCTCGGTGGCGACTGAAGCCAAGGTGCGCTTGGTACACGGCTCTACCTTGGCGGGCAATGTGGACATTTATGTCTTGCCGGAAGGCACACCTATTGGCACCAATGCACCGGCGTTTGCCAACGTACCTTTCAAGGCTGATACCGGTTATGTCTCCCTGGCAGCGGGTGCTTACGATGTGATCATCACGCCAGCTGGTGTGCCGGAAACCCAGGCCATCATGGCTACCCTGGATCTGGAAGCCGGTGGCGTTTACACCGCTGTGGCCCGTGATGGTGCTGGCTTGACCACGCCGCTGGATGTGATTGCTTTGGATGGGCTGGCACCCATGCAGGCGATGGTTCGGGTATTCCATGCCTCCGCCGATGCACCCATGGTCAACCTCTGGGTTGATGGCGCTGTCGCGGTAGAAGAACTGGATTACCAGGAATCTACCGGCTACCTCGCCCTGGATGAAGGCACCTACGAAATTGCTGTAGAAGGGATTATCCCCGGTGGCAATGCCGTGGTGATTGGCCCGGCCAATCTCGATTTCATGACCGACATGAACTACGACGTCATCGCGGTTAATACCGTGACGGATATCGAACCCCTGGTATTGGAAGATGACGGCAAGTTGATGGACGGCAGCAAAGTGCGCGTGCGAGTCGCTCACCTGGCCGCTGCCGCGCCGGAAGTGAAAGTCTTCGTGACCGCGCCTGGCGCTGACCTTGCCGGCGCGACCGAGCTGGGTAGCTTCGTCTTCAAGGAAACCCTTGGCCCGGTAGAGGTGGATGCAGGCACTTACCAGATCCGGGTCACCCTGGCGGACAACACTGTGGTGTTTGATTCCGGTGAGGTGCCCTTGATGGGCGGTAAGGACTTGTTGATTGGCGCGGTACCGAATGTCGGTACCGGTGACTCACCGATCCAACTGGCGGTATTGGATGGCGACGATGTAGCGATTCTTTCCGATGCCATGGCCGGTGCCGACCTGCGCGTAGTACATGCGTCAGCCGATGCGCCTGCGGTTGATGTGATCGTTAACGATGCCGGTTCAGCGGCTATCAGCAATCTGGCATTCCCGGATGCGACCGACTACGTCAACCTCGGTGCCGATACCTACAACTTCAAAGTGACTGCTACCGGCACCCTCACGCCGGCGGTAATCGATGCTGATGTGCCTCTGGCAAACGGCATGGCCTACAGCTTGTTGGCCATGGGTGCCCTGGCGGATATCGAGCCGCTGTTGCTGACCGATAACAACCGTTCCGTGGCTACCGAGGCACGCGTGCGTCTGGTTCACGGTTCTACCCTGGCCGGTAACGTGGATATTTATGTGGTGCCTGCCGGTACTGCTATTACCTCCGCCGAGCCGGCGTTTGCCGATGTGCCCTTCAAAGCCGAGACCGGTTATGTCTCCCTGGCCGCCGGTGAATATGATGTGGTGATTACACCCACCGGCACCACCACAGCGGCGATCAGCGCGACACTCGACTTTGCCGCCGGCGGTATCTACACCGCTATCGCTCGCGATGGTGCAGGGCTTACAGCACCGCTGGGGGTTATTGGCCTGGATGGTCTTGCGCCCTGATTTTTTCCTGGAATAACGTCTCCTCTTGGCCCGGCTTTATGCCGGGCTTTTTTATTTCGGGGCAAATAACATTTTGCATTACCCGCTTATGTGTATTAGTGTTCTGATACGCCTGAGCAGGCGTGATCGGTTAAGACCATTTCCAACCATAATTTGTCAGGGACTCGCTTATGAATGACTCATCGCTCGACATCATCAATCCAGACTCCACCTCTGCAAACGCCTCTGAACCTGCCCTTGCACCGCAAGCGCCGGCTTCTCCATCGGCGCCGCAACATTTGCCGCGTTTAGGGCCATCATTTGGCTGGCTGATGCTTTTTCTGGTGCTGTTTTTTGCTTCCGCCGTGTTTTATGTGGTGGGGTATGGCGCGGTGCTCGGTTACCAGTCTGCGGTGCAAGGTGTCGCTTTACCCGAACAGGCGCAAATCGAAGTGATGATCCAAAAACATCTGGGCGAGCCCGACGGTTTAGCGGGTTTGTATCTGTTGCAGTGCCTGATCCTCTTACCTGTTATCGCGGCTGTGGCCCACTTTCGCACGCAGCATTGGTCTGTCACCTTGGGCTTCAGACGCTTTGCCCTGCAAAGCCTGGCGGTATGGATGCTCGTCTGGCTTGCCTATCTCGCCATCACCTATGTGATCAATTTATTGGCGCAAGTGGACCCGGGCGATTTTATGCGTTCCCTCAATGGCAGCAAACATATAGGTGCGGCATTGGTATTAGTCATTGGTGCGCCGCTATTGGAAGAAGTAATCTTTCGCGGATATCTGTTTAAAGCCTGGCGCCACAGTCGCCTGGGGTTATCCGGCACACTCCTGTTAACCTCGCTACTATTTACCGCGTTGCACCTCAGCCAATACAACTGGACTTACCTTTCAATGATTTTCGCGCTGTCGCTTATCCTCGGTCTGGCGCGCGAGAAATCCGGCTCCATCTGGGTACCTCTGGCGATTCACGCCGCCAATAATCTGGTTGCTACTGTCACGATTATTTATTTGGGCATGCTCTGAGGCGGAACCACCATCATGTTCATCCTTGATCTGCAATCCGACATTCCGATTTATCGACAACTGGTCGAACAGATCAAGCGCATGATCGCCAGTGGACAGTTGCAAAAAGGCGATGCCTTGCCATCGGTGCGTGATCTTGCCGTCACGCACTCGGTAAATCCCATGACCATCTCCAAGGCTTATGGGGTATTGCAGCGCGACGGTTTGTTGGTACGGCAGCAGGGTAAACCTATGCAGGTTGCGGCGCTGAAAACCCGAGAGACCATCAGTAAGCGTATCGAACGTCTTGCACCGCAACTGGAACAACTCATTTTAGCGGCGCGACAATTGGAGGTATCTGACCACATGCTATTGGATGCGTTAAACAAACAACTTTTAAAATCATCATCAAAACACAAGGAAGGTTTATGCGAATAATACCTGCCGCCCTTTTGGGCATCCTGTTGGCGAGTTGCCATAATCAGTCAACCGAACAGACACCGGTAACGCAAGCGTTGCTGAATGCATGCCCGGATTTTTCGGAAGCCGGAAAACCGCCGATTGTGCAAAATGCACAGTGTGGTGTCTTGCACGTAAAAGAAAATCCTGCGGATGCAAACAGCCGCGAGATCGGCTTGAATATCCTGCGGTTACCCGCGATTAATCCCACGCCGCAACCTGATCCACTGTTTATCATTGCTGGCGGTCCCGGCCAGTCAGCAGTGGGTATTGCGGAACATATTTTCTACACCTTCAATGAGGTGAGAAAAAATCGCGATATTATTTTTGTCGATCAACGCGGAACGGGAAAATCCAACCCATTGGAATGCCCGTCGTTTGACGATGTGCATTACCAGTTATCGCTGCTTGAGCAGCAACAACGCCTGAAAGCAACAGTGCAGGATTGTGCAGAAAATCTGGGCGAGCAATTACAGTTTTACACCACGCCTTACGCCGTACAGGATCTTGACACGGTGCGACAGGCATTGGGTTATGAACGCATTAATCTGTGGGGCGTTTCCTACGGCACGCGCGTCGCCCTGGCGTATATGCGCCGTTATCCGGAAGCGACGCGCAGCAGTATCCTGGATGGTGTGGCGCCGGTAACGATTGCCTTGCCCTGGCATGGTGGAGAAGATGCGCTCGCGTCCTTGCGCTTGTTGAGCGAACAATGCACGGCGATGGAAGACTGCGTAAACGCTTACGGCAATATCTTGCAGAACGCACAAGCCATTGCGCAGCGATTGGCTGCCCAGCCGGTGGACGTCACGATTGCTCACCCGCGCACCCAGGTGCCGCTTACCTTGTCGATGAATCACCAGATCTTTGCTTCCATGATTCGCATGGCGTTATATACGCGCGATTTGTCTACACTCGTGCCCCTGGCGATTACGAATGCGCACCAGGGTGATTATGATTTGTTGGCATCGCTGATTGCTATGGCGGGCGAGCAAACGGAATTGATAGGTATCAGTTACGGTATGCATTTCTCGGTGTTGTGTAACGAAGATTATCCGCAATACCAGATGCGCACTGACGCCTCGGTGGATTTTTTATCGGCCAATCTGGCTACCGCGTTTGCTGATGTTTGTGAGATCTGGCCGCGTTATCCATTAAACGAGGATTATTTCGCACCGGTGGAAAGCGCTGTGCCTACCTTGATGTTGTCCGGCCGGCGCGACCCGGTTACGCCGCCGCGCTGGGCCGAGCAGGCCGGCGAGCATCTGTCACAGGCGCGCCATTTGATTGCGCCCGGCGGCCATCATTCCATTACCCACGACGGCTGTGTTGCACAACTGATTGCGCAATTTATCCAGCGCGCTGATGGAACAACGCTGGATGCCGCCTGTGTTCAGCACATCCAGCCACTTGCACCTTATCTTGCTTTTGACCCGGACACGGACGTGAACAGTGATGCATCAGGGGAGTCAGCACCATGATTCAGATCGAACATATCAGTAAACAATTTGGAACAATCAACGCCCTGAAAGACGTCAACTTCACCCTGAATGATGGCGAAATTACCGGCTTGCTCGGCGTCAATGGCGCGGGTAAGACAACGCTGATGCGTTTGATTTATGGCTTGCTGCAACCCAACGCCGGCCGCGTTCTGGTGGACGGCATCGACGTGTCGCGGGAGCCGGGTCTTGCGCGACAACGCCTGGGTGTTCTGCCGGACGACACCGGTTTATACAAACGACTGACAGCGCGCGAAAACATTCGTTACTTTGGCGAGCTGCACCATTTGTCACCGTCGGACTTGACCGCGCATTGCGAGGCATTAATTGAGCTGCTCGGCATGCACAATATTGCTGATCGTCGCGCGGAAGGTTTTTCGTTGGGTGAGCGCATGAAGACAGCCCTGGCGCGCGCCATTGTCCATCAACCGCAACACATCATGCTCGATGAACCCACCAACGGCCTGGATGTTATTACCACGCGCGCCGTGCGGCGCATGTTATATGCGCTGCGCGACCAGGGGCGCTGCGTGTTGTTCTCCAGCCATTTAATGCATGAAGTGACCGGCTTGTGTGATCGCATTATTATCATTGCCCAGGGCCGCATCGTGGCTGATGGTACGGTAGCGGCGGTCATCGAACAGACCCAAACAGCGTCACTGGAGGAAGCCTTTATTTATTTATCGGAATTGTCTGCACAGGAAGTTGCCCATGTTGAATAAATTATTCTGGCGCTCTGCTGCCATTGTCCTGCGTAAAGAAATTAAAGATGCCGTGCGCGATAAACGCACCATGCGCCTGGCATTTTTGCCCGCGCTGTATTTCGTCGGCATGTTTGCCGCGGGTGTGTTGTTTGCCATCAACATGCAAAAAGATCATCAACAGGATGGCTTGTTGAATGTGCCCGTCGCTATTTCCGGTGGGGAATATTTACCGGAGTTAACCCAATGGCTGACCGAGCGCGGCGCTGAACTTAAACCGGTAACCGGCGATGCCTACCAGCAAGTAAAAGATAAAACCCTGGATTCTGTGCTCATCATTCCACCCTCGGCGCAGGAAGAGCGCGCACAGGGAAAACCGGCAACTTTATGGCTGGTTTATGACGCGGCGAATCCCAAGGTGCATTCCGGTGTGGGTTTTGTGCGTGGCCAGATTCACGCCTGGAGTGCAAAAACCGGGAGCCTGCAATTAATGGCGCGCGGCGTATCGCCCGAGTTGCGCAACACGGTTAACCTGCGCGAAAGCAATGTGGCCAGCGATCAGAAGATGGGTGTGTATATCCTCGGCAGTTTGCCCATGTTGTTATTACTCAGCGCGTTTATAGGCAGCGTGGGATTTTCTGCCGATATGACCGCCGGTGAACGCGAACGCCGTTCGCTGGAATCGCTGCTCATTACACCGACGACGTCCATGGCCATCATGCTGGGCAAATGGTGTACGTCAGTGCTGATTACCATTGCGGTACTGTTGGTTACCATGTCGTTGCTGGGGGTGGCGTTAAATCTTTTACCGTTTAACCAGTTGGGGTTGAGGGTTGATGTCAGTGTGCTGGATATGGTCTACGTATTTTGCTGCTTGTTGCCAGTGATCTTTTTTGCGGTGGCCTTGCAATTGCTGGTGGCGGTTTTTGCGCGCTCATTCAAGGACGCACAGACCTACATCGGCCTGCTGGTGTTTTTGCCGATGGTGCCGATCCTGTACAGCATTTTTAATCCCGGTGTGTATTACGACTGGTTTTTATGGGTGCCGGTATTGGGCCAGCAGGTGGCGATCAAGGAATTATTTCTGGGGGGCGAGCTGGCGCCTTTCGCGCTGGTAAAATTTTGGCTGGTTGCCGCAGTGCTGTGGCTCATCTGCTTGCCGCTGGCCGCAAAACAATTGCGTCGTCCGCGCATTGTTTACGGCTAGGGCTGCAGTGCGAGGTTATCCGTGCGGAATCGTTTGAGTAAACGGTTGGTAAGCGCGTGCACCGGCGAGAAAGGCGGTGAGGTTAGGGTACTCGTCAAAGGTAAAGCGCTTGCGGAATAACACCCAGTCCAGGTAACACAGCAAGCGCAACTCTGCATCATTATAAGGACCGGCAGAAGGCCAGCGCATCTCATTGAGCGTCGCAAGACCCGATTGGATGCGCGCCACATGGCGTTGCAGATAAGCGCTCTGCGCGGGCAGGATGCCGTCTTTCTCCAACATAAATAAATTTACTGTGGCTTCGAGCAAGGTATTCACTAGACAGAAGCGATCGTATTCAATCGCTGTGAAGCAAAATGCCTGCATATTTTTTTCGCGCAGGTACTTCACAATGGAACAGGAATCGGTCAGGAATAATTCACCGTCTTCCAGAAAAGGCACTTTCTTGGTGGGCGACCTGGCCGCACTGGCGACGCCGTCGGTCACAATGAATTCACAGGGCAAACCGCTTTCCAATAATAAAATGCGACAGTGGCGCACGAAAGGTGAGGTGTAGCTGCCGTAAAGTTTCATTGTGTCTCCCGTTGATCATGCCCGGTTTCATACGTGGATGGTGAACCACCTGTCGGTGGTTCACCGGGTATTGTTAACCATAGGTCAAAAAAAGCGTACATACCTAATTGTTTGTTGTTCCGCTGTTACAACTTGAACGCCTGGCGCGCAAGCAGTTTCCATTCACCGTGTTGTTTTTGCCACACCATCATGACACCGATGCGAACGCTGCCGGCTTTGCCGCTGTCGTTGGTGTCGCCAGTCAGGATGTGGCGCACGATAGCGACATCATTAATCAGGCTGATCGTCTGGTCCTGCAGGTCAATGGTGACAAAATCCGAGGAGCCATTGGCCAGGTTAGCGATAAAGGTTTTCTGGTCTTCCACCCGCCCGCTGGAGTGGCCGTAGTTCAAGGCGGAGGCTGTCAGCGACAGCAGGGCTTTGGTGTCGGCATCGATCATGGCTTGACTCAAGGCATTGATGCGTTGTTCAAGCTCAGCGGCAGGTGAGTCGGCCAGCACGCCGTGTGATGCCCACAGAATAAAGAGGAATGACAGTATTTTTTTCATCGTGAGGGTTTCCAGATAACAGGTTGATAGGAAAGCGGGTTCCGTTGCTTTTTCATCAGGCTATCCCTGGTCACCCGGATTCTAACCTGTCCCCGTTATTTTCATAACCCGCACCAGGGATGTGAGGAAGTGTTAACTGGCGCTAATTCAGGTGGCATTCAGTTGATACGTCCTAATCTGGCGCCAGGATCTATTTTGGAGGTGCAGGTTATGAACAAGTTAGCACTCGGTCTGGTGATCATGGCGAGTCTCGTGATTGTGGGATGTGGCGGCGGCAGTAGTTCGGCAGCGCCTGACCCCTCCTATAACTACACGCCGGCTTTGGACAGCTACCACATATTCGACAGCTATGACACAGACACCGCCTATTCCAACGCGCCCCTGGCATTGAACCCTTACCTCTACTACGGACTGTTTGAAATTTACTGGGCCGCCAACAGCCTGGAAGACTATCGCGTGCGTGTATCGATCAATGACCGCCCAAGCTTGTCCGACAGCGTGGAGATTCACAACGAGCGCTGCGGCGCCGGCTTGCGGTGTGACCAGGGCGGTAGTCTGTTGTGCGAGTACGGTGCAGATTTAACGCTTTCCTGCGATACCAGTCTCGAGCCGGTGGACATCAGTTATCTTTTTTACACCATTCCTGAAGATCTTTATTTATTTCTGGAAGTCTGCGATATCGATTCGCCCTACTGCGAGTACGACTATTACCCGGTGACGATGGAATAAACCAGCGTCCGCAAAAGGGGATGCAATCTTCACACGGGAGGCATACTCTATGCCTCCCGCCAGTGTGGAGAATATGCATGAGCCAGATCGACCCCAATACTGAAACCGAGCAAACCGAACCCCTGTTAAACGAGGTGGAAGCGCGCATCCTGGGCGCACTGATGGAGAAGCAACTGGCTACGCCGGATGCTTATCCTTTGACGCTCAATAGCCTGGTGTTGGCCTGCAACCAAAAAACCAGCCGTGAGCCCATCACCCACCTGGAAGCCGGCGAAGTCCAGCGCTGCCTCAGCCAAATGCAAGACAGAAAACTGATCGAAGTGGATTACGGCTCCCGCGCCAATCGCTACGACCAACGCCTGACACGCGTGCTCGGTCTGGATAAAGCCACCCAGGCACTCCTGAATGTCATACTACTGCGCGGCCCGCAAACCCTGGTGGAATTGTTAACGCGCACGCAACGCATGTTTGACTTTGCCTCACCGGAAAACCTACAGGAAAAACTGGATCAACTCTGCGCAAAGACGCATCCCATCATTCTGCGGATTCCGCGGCAAGCGGGGCAACGGGAAGATCGCTACATGCACCTGTTGTGTGGCAAACCCGACCTTTCGACCATCGCCGCCATGGGCAGCAGTGCGAAAAAAACCGCTGCACCGGAATTGGAAGAGCGCATCGAAAAACTGGAGGCCCAGGTGGAACAACTGCATAAACTGGTGGAAAAATTGCTCGATCTCAACGGTGTAAGTCTTGAGGATCTTTGTCAATGAGTGGAACGCCTGACACGCGTACATTATCACCCACACGAATGACACCACTCTCAATAACGCGCGCCGTGATGCCACCGTGGCCGCGCACGGCGTTGTAACCACCAGGGCCAAAACGCGTTTCCATTTGTGAGCAGGGATGACACAAACCGGTGTACTCCAATAGCGCATCGCCAATAACAAATTGTTTATTCTTCAGTGCCAGTAAATTTAATCCGGCCACGACTATGTTGCGACGCAATAATTCCGGAGCAACGGCCTCCTGGCCGAGTAAGCTGCCAATGACGGCAAGATGTTCCCACTGGATCAAGGTGACCTGCCGTTTGCCGTTGCGGCTGGCGTAGCGATCACCGCGCAAACCTGCTCCGGCCACCGCGTCTACTTCTGCACGAATTTCCATCGCGGCACCGCGTGCCGGACGCGTTGCTATCCAGCGCACCGCGCCGATCTGGGGCAGGGTATCCAACAGGGTTTGCAGTGAATCGCTCATCGTGTCCGCTCGTTCATCAAATGACCGAGGATTTTAAAGACACGCCACGTTTATTGCCAGTCAGGCTCGCGTTTTCCCGCCATGCAATCGCGTACGTCGTCGTCAAGCAAGTTGTCGGGCTTAATGCATTCTTGCAGCGAGCGTTGACGCTGTGTGTTATGTGCAAGGTCGGGCGGATCACGTTGCGCATCGTCCAGTGCGCGGCACGCCGTATCGCGGTAGGTTTTATTCTCCGGCGATGGCTGGCGGTTGTAGCTGTTGATCCAGAAATTGCAGGTCGCCAACAATTTCTGCACGACCGGATGATCGCTTTCAACATTGCGCAATTTTTGCGTATCGGGTTTGCTGCGCTCGCGCGATGCGGTTCCGGTGGCCCGATGCATAACCGGTTGTCCACGCAGACATTCGCGATACCGCTCAGAATAGGTTTTGCGTTGTGCCTGCCAGCGATTCATTTGCTTGGCGCTACCGCCGGCGCGCTTCAATTGCGTGTAGCGGTCTACCTTGGCTTGCAGATGTTCACAGGCGTGGGATGTCAGGGGGATCAGCAGGCAGGCTGCCAGCCAACAGAGGGTGAGATAGCGCATAAATTCTTCCTTGAGTGGTGAATCCTTGATACTGGTGCTGGCAATACCTGCCGCAGCCGGTTCGTTTCCGAAGGCGAACCTTAAACCAGTCAGTAAAAAAATGCCAGACCTGCAAGAGCCCGGACTTTTTACTTTCGGCGTCTCGGAGATCATAGAGGCATTCAGGAAATAGCCCGCCAACTAAAAACCTGAACGAAAATTTTCTCACAAAGAATCTTTGGTGCCAGCGATTGTGACGCATATCCTGTTTTGCGTCACGGCAATTTGCATTAAAGCCGTTCATCAAAAAAGTCGAAGAAAAATAGTCACGCATTCATCAGTTGGACATGATTCAGCGTTTTAATCCGCTGTGCATCTGGTTCACAGATTAACTTTTCTCTTGCGTTAGTGAGTGGAAGCGAACAGAAGGCGCTAAGCCGTGAATGCAAGCTAGGCTCCACCAATCGATCTGGCGATCAGGTAAGCGCGGTGTAAAAAATACTGACGTTTTATTGAGGCGCCAAGCGCAAGAAAATAAGAAGTCCTTCCTGTGTTTTTTTGATGCTCATCGCGTCCATCTTCGCAAGGTTTGCTTTATTGGCAAAGGAGATGTTTGTGATTAAACACCAGATAAGGACATGCGATTGGTATCGAGATGTAAAAGGTTAACCTGATGACAAGTGGAGGTTGGCGCGTCAAATGTAGTAGAGGTTTCATTAAACAGGTCAGCAGTTTTAAACGTTATGGTTAACAACTCTAACAACAAAATTGAATTCGAATGGTTTCATTTTGTGGGCGTAGGGTCGTAAAAGTGCCTTAAAGTGGGGCGAACGACTTGCAGCGAAATCACTACGGTAAACGGTGGTGGCGGAAAAAGTATTTTGGAACAGTTTTTTTGGTCCCTTTTCCGCCGTCGACGAGACTTGTCTCACGCTGTTTGCATACATATCCATCTCTGGCTTGAAAAATGCAAGTCGGAAAGTTAAAGCAGTAACGCGCATGGAGGTAGTTATGGGTAGTCAACAAATACCAGGTATTTCGGGGGCCCCGGTTGTATCCAGTCAGCCACCAGTTATACGGCTTCATCATTCAAAAATCCTCGCACTGTTTCGTGCGCTGGATAGCTTTTTGATTGTGTTTATCCTCTGGGTGACGCTCAGCAGTATGGAGCTGGCCTGGACCAATTCCTACACCGCGTTGGGAATCAGTGCGGTCATCATCTTTGGTTTTTTTGCGGAAGGTAATGAAGTGTATTACCTGTGGCGCGGCCACTCTACTGAAAGCCTGGCGTATCGGTTGATGGGTGCCTGGGTGGGCACGGCATTGGCGGTCAGCCTGGCGGCCTTGACGATTTACATTTTTCGCGATGTCAATCTACAGGCCATCTTCACCTGGATGGTTGCCACGCCGGCTGTCATGATCGGTTTGCACTGGGCGCGTCGCGCACTGTTGACACGTTTGCGCTCAAAACCCACCGAGCCGCGTCGCGTTGCGATTGTCGGTGCGAATAATCTCGGCTCGCGGGTGGCGAAATCCATGCGCGGTATGCCGTGGATGGGTTATCGCGTCGTCGGCTATTACGATGATCGTCAAGGTACCGAGGATCCGACGCGTCGCCTCAACGAAAATGACACCACTATTCGTGGCGGTTTTGAACAGCTTTATGCCGATGCGCGCGATGGCAAGATTGATATTGTGTTTATTACGCTGCCGATGCGCGCTGAATTACGCACGCACTCATTAATTGCACGTCTTGCTGACACCACGGTTTCCGCCTATCTGATTCCGGATGTGTTCAACTTTGATTTGTTGCATTCGCGTTTGACCTGCCTGCAAGGGATCCCGGCCTTGAGCATCTACGACTCGCCCATGGTGGATAACGGTTGGGCGAAACGTATGGAAGATATCATTCTCGGCACCGGCTTGATGATCGCATTGGCCCTGCCGATGTTGATCATCGCACTGGGTGTGAAGTTATCGTCACCGGGGCCAGTGTTCTTCAAACAAACCCGTTACGGTATGCGTGGCGAGCGAATTAAAGTGTGGAAATTCCGTTCGATGACCGTGTGCGAAGATGGCGAAGATGTGCCACAGGCGCGCAAGCAGGATCCGCGAGTGACACCGTTCGGCGGATTTTTACGGCGCACATCCCTGGATGAATTGCCGCAACTCTTTAATGTGTTGTCCGGCAGTATGTCACTCGTCGGTCCGCGTCCGCACGCTGTGTCGCACAATGAATTTTATCGCAGCCAGATCAAAGGCTATATGTTGCGCCACAAGGTAAAACCTGGCATCACCGGCCTTGCGCAAATCAATGGTTTCCGCGGCGAAACAGAAACGCTCGACAAGATGTCCGGCCGCATTGCCTACGATCTGGAATACATTCGCAATTGGTCCTTGCTGATGGATTTAAGAATCCTGTGGATGACGGTATTCAAGGGCTTTGTTGGTCAACACGCCTATTGATATCGGGATATTGTTCAATGCGGGATTCATTAGCTTTTCGTGTTTTACCTTTATGTGTAGCGGTGGCGATGCCGGCGGCGGCACAAACTGATCTGTTCTCTGCCGGCGCTTCCGTGCGGCAATTGTGGGACAGCAATTATGCGCGCACACCCGAGGAAGATTCGGAACAAATCACCGTATCTTCAGCGTTTGTCGCGCTGGATAAAACCCTCAGCCGTCAGCGTTTTATCGCGCGTTGGCAAGTGTCGCAATACGATCACGCCGACCGTCCCGATCTGGATGCCACGCTCAACGAAGGGCGGGTAACCTGGCAGGGGCAATGGGGCAATCGTTTGAAGTCGCGTCTGGAATGGATGCGCGATTCATATCCAGTGGATCGCCTGGAATTCCAGGACAAGGACATCGTGAAGCGCGACGAAGCCCACGCGCTGATCAGCTATGGCGCCGGCCACCGTTTGACGTTGGGTATTGGCGGTCGCCAGGCAGAGCAAACCCACTCCAATGGTTTGCGCGAAGGCCTGGATTTTGATGAAGAAGAAGGTTATGTCGAAGCGGGTTATAAAACCGGCATTCAGTCTACGCTGTTCTTGCGCGTTCGGTACGGTGAGCGCACCTATCCGAATCAGGAGATTGGATTGCCGATTGATGATCCGGATACTCTTGAGCCATTTGAAGATCTGGATTTTGAATATCAGCAGGCGGAACTGGAAACGGTCTGGGAAACCTCTGCGAAAACCAATCTCACCGCAACACTCGCCTACTTTAACCGCGACGGTGTGGTGAACGATGGTACCGGTGTGCTCGCGATCCTGGAAGCAAACTGGGCGGCAACGGAAAAAACCGAATTTAATGGCGGTTACTCTTATCGCGAGCCAGCGGTGGGTGAAACGTCTGATTCTCCGGCAGGTACTCACACTTTATTCGCCGGTGTGCAATGGCAGTGGACGCCCAAGATTAACGTCGGTGCGGATGTCAATTACGTTCAACAAAAATATCAGGACGACAGCCCCGGCCCGGATCGCGATGAAAAGGTATACAGCGCATCACCCTTACAGATGACGTATCAGTTTTCTGACTATTTTTCTATTCGTCTGGATACGCGTTGGGTTGATCGGGATTCACCGCTCGCTTATCGCACCTACACCTCATCGCAGGCCATCCTGGGTTTATCCTTTCGATACTAGCGATAGGTCATTCATTATTTAACGCACGAATTATTTTTTCCATTGAGGTGAAACGTGTTAGCAAAGTTGTCCACACTGGCCAAAAATCTCACCCATTCATCGACGCCGTTAGCAGGGCGTTTGCCTTATCCGCATGTGGACCTGTTTCACTGGTCACCGAGCAATGGCAGCGTTAATTTCGGTGATCGATTATCCGATATTGTGACGCGCCAGATGCTGGCGTTCCACGGCTTGAGTCTTGATGACCAGGTGCGTGATCCGGCGCGCTTGCTGGCTATCGGTTCGATCTTGCATTTCGCCCAGAGCGGCGACAATGTATGGGGCTCCGGTTGGAACGGCAAGATCCCTGAAAAAGAATTCACAGCAACCGATCTGAAAGTGCACGCAGTGCGCGGTCCGCTAACGGCAGAATTCCTGCGCAAGCGCGGCATTGTCGTGCCGGACGTTTATGGCGATCCGGCACTGCTTTTACCTTACATTTTTAAAAACCGTTTTGCCGCTACCGCCGAAGACGATTATGTCGTCGTGCCCAACTTGCATGACCTGCCGCTGGTCAGTAACCACCCAAAGCTGGTGTCACCTTTATGGGGTTGGAATATCGTCATCAATAAAATTCTGAAAGCGAAGTTTGTGCTGGCGAGTTCGCTGCACGGTTTAATTATTGCGGAAGCCTTCGGTATTCCGGCGCGTTATGTTCGCTTGTCACAAACGGAAGATCTATTTAAATACAAGGATTACTACTTTGGCAGCGGGCGAACTGAAACGGAATTCAGTTTTGCGAATTCATTGGATGAAGGTTTGGAGATGGGTGGCGCTCCTGCTATCCGTTACGATCATACCGCCCTGATGTATGCATTTCCGTTGGAGTTGTGGAATTAATAAACCGTTGTACCGGCGTTAGTAATGCAGAAAAATCGGGAGACAACCTTTAAGGAGAGCAGTTATGGGTGCATTATCAGCAGCGATTGGACGTACACTGGCCAACTGGCGAACACAGGAAACCCTGACGCAAGGTGCCTTGATTATTCCACCCGCCATTCCCGGTAGCCTGGGGGATGCGGCGATGATATCCGCATCGGCAACATTCCTGCGCAATGCCGGTGTGTCTGGTGTCGATTTGCTCTACGGCAAAACCTGGATGCTGGATGAAAAAATTGATCGGCGTGTTCCCGGCGAACGTTTTTTCTATCGCCAGTCCCGTATTCAGGAAGCGTTACTGCTAGCACGCTTGCCGCGTTATGAAGCTTGCTATTTTATTGGTGCTGATGTCATTGACGGGGCCTACAATCCGCGCTCGGTAAATGCCCGCTTGTCTCTGGTGGCGGAGGCCGCCCGTTTAGGCAAAACGGCGACGGTACTCGGTGCCAGTTACAACACCCACCCTGAAAGCACCACCCGTGAGATGCTGCGCACCCTGCCTGCCTCTGTGACGGTTTGTGCGCGTGATCCTGTATCCAGGATGCGCATGGAGTCCATGCTCGAACGACCCATCCGGCAAGTCGCTGACCTTGCATTTTTACTGCCGCCGCGTCCTGAGCATCTGTTGGTACAACAAGCCCATGACTGGATCGAGCGACGTAAAGCCAAGGGCGACCAGGTCATCGGTGTGAATGCGAATTACCTGCACGCAGAAAAAGATGCGGGCATTCCGCCCGCGTTGAAAGTGTTTATCCAGCAGCTGTTGCGGCAACCCCTGTCGCTGGTGTTGATTCCCCACGATACCCGCTCAAAACGACCTGACCAAACATTACTGGAAGACGCAACCGCCGGCTTATCCGATGCGGAACGCGAACGTATTTTTATGCTGCCGCCGATCAGCCCTGGTGTAGTCCGGGCGGTCACGCCAGCATTGGATATGCTGGCGACCGGGCGGATGCATACGGCCATCCTCGGGTTAAGTGGCGGGACCGCACCGTTTAATTTTGCTTACCAGGATAAATTCGAAGGATTATTGCAATTCTTCAAGCTTGAGCAGTCGGGTTTATTGTCCACACCCAAAGAACTTGCCAGTGATCCGGTGAGAGTGGCGGAAAAATTTTTGCACGTGTTACACGAGAAGGAAACCTTTCAACAACACATTCAACAATATCTGCCGCAGGTATTGACACTGGCGCGCGCCAACTTCCTCTAACAAGCTTGCCAGGCCGCGGGGAATGGCAGGGTTCGCCATGACATTTTCAGCGGCCGATAACCTTAGAGCCGCAGCAGTTGGCGTACTTTAATAGCGGCGGGCCGTATCTTTTGCGGAATCATATCAATGCTTTCGCCAAAGAAATTTCGCGTCTCCGCGCGAAATACGGTGATCATCAATACCGCATAGATCAAGCCGCCGATGGCCGCCAGGCTGATCATACTCAGTGCCACCGGTAGCTCACTGATGGCTGTCAATTTGAGCCCCGCGACACTGACTAACATGATCAGCGATGCACAAAAGGACGCCGCGACGGATTTAATCACCCGCAGAATCGCTACACCAAACACCTTGCGGAAAAAGTACATGTTAAAAAATATCGTCAGGTAACTTCGCACTGCAAAACCGTAGGCGGCGGCGATCAAACCGAATGACACCGATGCCAGCCCCAGCCCGCAGTTAATCACAAAGACAATACTGGCCAGCGCCATAACCATGCGCGAGTTGCCACTGGCAGTGAGCGCGGCATTGATCTGAAAACCGATCACCAGTGGTGCAGTCCCCAGCGCGAGGATTGTCATCACCTGGCCGCTGAGCGCCCACTTTTCGCCAAACGCAAAGATAATAAATTCCGGCCCTATGGCCGCTGCGCCAAAAAATATCGGGAAGGTCAGGTAGGCGCTGATCTTGATCACCCGCAGCGTGCCTGCTGCCTGTTGGTCGCGCTCGGGAATGCGCGACAGCGCCGACAATACCGTCTGTTCAAAAGGTTTGAGCACAATCTCTTGCAAGATAAACAGCGCGCGCCCACCGACGCGGAAAAACCCCAGGGCGGCTGGCCCGATCATTACGCCTATCAGGACTTCAAAAATCTTGGAACTGATATTGCCGATCAGTTGTGCGGCCATCAGCGGCGAAGAAAATGTTAACAGCTGCTTACAATCTTCTTTGGAGAACACCAGGCGCGGTACCCAGCGCGATGCCACCAGTGTAAATAGCGTGATAACACTGTGATTGATCAGTTGTTGCCACACCAGGGCCCAGACACCGAAACCTTTTATCGCCAGATAAATACCCACCGCACCCGACAGCAAGCCCGCGACCACCATGCGAATGGCGATAACCTGAAAAGCAAACTCCCGCTTTAATTTTCCTTCGTGGACCGCCTTGGCGCCCTCAATAAAAAAAATCACCGACAGGACTTGCAGAATCGGCCCTGCATCGGGTTCATAATAGGCTTCAACCAGCGGCACACCGATAAAGAAAATCAGTGCGCTTATCAGTAAGGCGAAGACCATATTGAGGTGAAAGCAGGTTGAGGCGTAGACATCGTCCCATAATTGCCGCTGCACGATAGCCTGGGGAAAGCCGGCGTTGACGATAATTTTCCCTGCTTCTACTACAATCAATGCAAACGCGACCAGGCCGATTTCAGCCGGGGCGAGGATGCGTGAAAGGACGATGAAAATCAGAAAGCTGACGACGCTGTTACCACTGGCCGCCGCGCTCATCCAGACTGTACTGCGGCCCAAACGTTGTTTTAATGTCATGTAGATTTATCGATCAAAAAGAAATAAAAAAATAACACAGCGGGTCGCTTATAAACGCTGATACAACTTCACCGTCGCATCAGCCAAATGATCCCAATTGTATTCATCCAGCGGGCAGACTGCCGGGCGCTCAGCTGCTTCCAGTTGCGCAATCGCCTGTTGCAAGGTCGGCGCCTGGAATTCATCACGGTAACTGTGAATCCATTGCGTGCCCAGTTGTTTTTGTAACACCACCATCGCACCAATATGCGGTGCAATCACCGGTTTATCAAATGATAAAGCCAGGAGGAGTGCGCCGGAATTAAAGATCGCTTTATAAGGCAAAACCACAATGTCCGCTGCACTCAGGTAGGTGTGCAATTCGTTGTCCGGAATGAAGCGCAAGAATAGATGGACATCGGGATTTGCATCGGCCAGATGTTTGATGTCATTGGCCAATGCCGGCGTTTCCGGGCTGCCGGCTACCACCAGCGTGTAGCCGCTGAGCATGGCTTCATTGAAAACCCGAATAAGATTGGCGACATTTTTGTAAGGTTTGATCATGCCAAAAAACAGCAGCACTTTTTTGTCGGGCAATAATCCGAGGGCGGCCTTGGCTTGTTGTTGATCAATAGCGGCGGGGTAAGAGTTGCGATAGTGGCCGTGAGGAATGATTGCGTATTCAATAGTGTCTGGTGCCCGATATTGTTTAAAGAATGCGTTCTTGCTGTCTTCGCTCATAAAGATCAGGCCGTCGCAACGCCGGATAAACCAGTTCATAAAATGCTGGGACAAACGCGGACGAAAGGCATCGTGGGGCGCGACGTTGTGAGCGGTCCATACGATCCTGGTGCCTTTGAGTTTGAGCACTGTCATGATCAATACGAACAGCATAATCCGTTGCCAGGCTTTAACAAAACCGCGCTCATTCATATAACCGTCAGGCCAGTGAAAGTGCACAATGTCATACCGTCCCAACAGCGCTTTTTTGTGTGAGTATTCATCCACTGGTACGCCGGCTTTTTGCATCTCGCGATAGAGCAGGGCGTTGTAAGGATTCACCCTTTCATTGGAAAAGGCTGGCGAGGCCAGAATGCGCATCGCCGGGGTGGCACCGCTACGGGTCTTGCGACCATCTGCATAAACGTGAGAGGTTTCCATGCTTAATCCTGTAGCGGTACGCGGGCAGGTTGTTGTTTGCCGGCACGTAGGCACAGCGTCAGGAATATCGCAATATCAATGGTGTACCGACGCATCAGGCGTGCCGGTTCAAGGCACAAACGATACAACCACTCCAGGCGCAATCGTTGTACCAGGCGCGGTGCGCGAGGTTTATCCCCGGCGAGAAAATCCAGTAACGCACCGACGCCGATAAAGACCGTCGCCGTGGCGTGTTGACGATGCTCAAGAATCCACTGTTCCTGCATGGGGTTGCCCATAGCCACCAGCACAATATTGGCGTTGGCGGCGTTGATAGCGGTAATCACCCGTTCGGGATCGCGCCCCTGCTCATAACCGTCGCAGGTGCCGACCACGTCCACATCAAAATCTTGTTTCAAGGTATGCGCGGCCCGCTGCGCAATACCGGGTTTACCGCCGAATAAAAATACCCGCGCTTTGCCGCGTACGCTGTGTAAATACTGGGGTGTAAAATCGGTACCGTTGAGGTTCTGCGGAAACCCGCGGCGATGCACCAGCCAGGTGGCAATATCCACACCAATGCCGTCGTTAACAATCAGGGTGCGTGGTTCGTTCATGGCATCTTTCATCGGCTGGCATTTGACGATGAAGTTGGTGTTGGCAAAAAACAAGGTGTGCGTTTCACCGGTTTCCAGCGCACGTTGTAATTGCTGCGCGAGTTCGGTGGCTGTGGTGCGCAGCAACGGAAATCCGCCCAGTGCCAGGGTGTCCGGTGATGGGTTTACCGACATGTTCATGCAGTCATCTCCGTATCGCGAAAAAATTGCGGGGTCAGCAGGCGTTCGGTGACTTCGCCCCAACTCAGCACCGGTCGGGTGCTCAGTGGTTGTACCGGGCTCAGCGCGCGAGTGATGGCTTGCTCGATGGAATCGGCATTACCGATTTCATAACCGAAGCGCGTGGGATAATCCGCTGCAATAAAATTCGGACAGATGGCCGGCAATTTAAAAAATTCGTATTGGATTAATTTCAAGGAGGTATCGCGCAAGTAAGCCGGTAAATTCGTACTTGAGTAAGGCGCAATACCGATACGCGCATGTTTGATGTAACGCAGGGTCTGGGCGAATGGCATCTCACCGTACACCGTCACGTTATCGCCATACTCCGGGTGGCGTGGGTGACCCGAGCCGATGACATGAAAATGAATCTGCGGAAAACGTTGGGAGGCGAGAATAAAAAACGTGGGATCAAACAACATGGAGCCCACGGATACCGCGTGAAGGCCCTCGTCTTCATAAGGCGAGGGATCAGCTTGCTCGGCCACCGAATGATCAATACCGTGGGGCACAAAGATCAGGTTGTGGCGACTGGGAATACTTTCAGCCAGGGCTTTGGACGGCAGCGCAATGGTGTTGATACCGCTCGCGGCCCGCGCAAAGGCATCGTTCACATACTCAGCGACGTTGATGGCTTCCAGTGAGTCCGATGCGCGATACAAAATCTTTGCTGCCGGATTCAGTTGTTTAATCAAATCAAAAAACACCGGTGCCACCCCGCTTTCCAACAAGATAACCGTGGCTTCCCTGATCCACTGACGCAACACATTGTTGCGCCCCTGACTGTACCAGCGGTACATCGCACTCTCCGCCGGGCGCAACCAGCTGCGCCGGGTATTGAAAGGGTGAATCATGGTCTTCCATAAGTAGCACTCCACGCCTTGATGCGTGGCAATACGATTGGCTTGGTCGTCCAGCGACAGGCGTGGATCAGATGTGTAGCGCGAGAGCATGCTGTAACGCAGCGAAAAAAATCGTGTCGGCCCGCGCTTGGCCAGTTCATTGGTAATGAAATGAATACTCGCCTTGCGCGGAGAGCGATAGTCGTGCGCTGACAGCACCAGGAAGTTATCCGTCGCGGTGGACGGTTGTTCCATAACAGCGGCTTGCGAATTCATAAGCATGCTCCCATTGCGTGCAAAAAATTAATTCACCGGCTCCGGCGGATTGGGTGGATTCTCAATATAAAAATGATCTTTCAGCAGCTTCCACTGCAAAGACGGGGTGGTGGCGTTGGTGTTCAGCGCAAAGGGATAATCACCCCACCAGCCGCCTGCGGCCCAGTAGGTCCAGCCTTTCCACATCGGTCCTTTCATCAGCGACAGCATGCGCTCCAACACTTGCAGGCATTCTTCCGTAGTCGCCACACCAAATTCGCCCAGGAACAGTTGTTGGTTATGTTCTGCCGCCCAGGCACTGATACGTTCGAACCTGGGATCAAAATGGTCTGCAGGATGGCAATCAGTTTTGGTGCCGGAGTACCACTCGTCGGCGTACTGATGTACCTCCAGGGTGGTGCGTTTGAGCGGATCTTTCAGGTCGGCAAATTCTTCAGCATTGCTGGTTTCGCCTTTAGGTTTAAACCAGTCGTGCAGACCGCTCCAGCTGCCGCCGCCGACAAAGATGCGATTGGGCGCATCGGCGTCGCGCAAGGCTTTTACCGTGCGCTTGGCCAGGTCGGCCCATTGCTCGACAGGCATATGCGCCGGTTCATTCATCAGCCCGAAGATAGTTCGGGTCGGGTCGGTAAATTCTGCAGCGATACGTTTCCATAAATCGACAAACGCATTTTCCAGTGCGGGTTTTTCTTCAAAGGACTCGCCGTAATATTCGGCATAATTGTGTACATCAAGGATGACGCAGAGCCGTTGGGCGGCGGCTTTATTGACCGTATTCTTCAGCCGTTTCAGTTCATCCTCATTGAGCGGCTTGTTGGCCTCCGGCTGCAAGCGCTCCCAACGAAACGGCAGGCGAATAACATTGGCACCCTGGGTGGCGATATAGGCCAGTTCCGAGTCCTTGGGGTAGGTGTAATCCTTGAAGACCACCCCCGGCAACCGCTTCGAATTGAATTCCGCGCCGGCAACATTTACCCCGGTGAGGCGCGCGGCACTCAGGCAGGTGGTGGCATGGGCTACGGATACCGTGAGCAGTATCAGCAGCGGCAGGGAGAGAGCAAGATGGATAAGGGATTTCATGTCGGTCGACCTCCTAACTTGTCGTATAACTCCAGGTAGCGCTCGGCTACTCTGGGCCAGGCGTATTGCCGCGAGAAAGACATGGCAATGCGCCGCCGCGCAAGATAGGCATCCTGCCCCTCCGCATGAAGTTGCAGGAGACTGTCTATGGCGGTATCCAACGATGTGTTGTCGGTATTGATAGTGAAGCCCAGGCCGGAGCGCTTAGCCAAGCGCTGGAAGGGGGGAATATCACTCAGCACCGGTGTCAGGCCCGCGCTCATCCCTTCGATAGGCGCGATCCCGAAACCCTCGTGGCGCGACAGACAAAGAAAGTAACTGGCTTGCTGGAGCAGGCGGCGGATCTCCTCATCACTGGGATTGGCCACCAGTTGCACCTGCTGGCTAACCCCCAGTTCAGCCGCCCGCGCTTGCAACTCGGCCAGGCTGTGGTCGTATTCGCGCCCGGCGATGATCAACTGCCAGCGTGGGTCGCGCGCCTTGAGCCGGGCAATCAGGTGCAAGGATTCCAGCAGGCCCTTGTTCGAGGACCAGCGCCCGAAATACATCAGGGTCGGTTGCAGGCTCGGGGAGGCCTGGTCGCGGTATTTGTCCACATCCACGCCATTCTCAATCACCTTTAATTTCGGCTCGCTCATGATGCGGCTGAACAGGTGGCCATCGTTAGCGCTGGTGGCTACCACCTGGCTGTAGGCCTTGGCCGACAGGCGGGTGATGGTTTCAAAGTACGCCTGTTTGGCGCGGGAGGCAAAGCTGGTATGGAAGAAGCCACCGTGGGTGGACAGTACCAGCGGGCGACGATGCCACCATTTGGTGACCGCCAGAAAGTCGTAGAAGAAATCCACACCGTGGACATGCACCACATCCGTGGAGCCCAGCTGCCCGAGGATACTGGGACACAATGGATAGCGACTGGAGCCGTAGTAAGGCAGGCGCACCACTTCCACGCCGCCGATCTCCTCGCGCTGGGGTAGCCGCTGGCTAGTGTTGCGGAACAACCGGTCGAGAGTAATGATCCGGGTGCTTTGCTGACCCGAGCGCGCCTGATGCATGGCAATGTTACGCACCACTTCTTCCATGCCGCCGATGGACGGCAAATACTGGCGAACAATATGGGTGACGTTAATAGACATCCTTCCTCCGGGTGGCTGATGAGTGAGGAGCCTGGGAGGCCTGCTCACGGAATTGATTGACGCGGTTGATTAGCGGTTGGGATGAAGGGCTTGCCGGCGCCGGGTTGCGCAGGGTGCAGCCCACCAGGAACCACAGCATGGCCGCTGTCTTGAAGGCAAATAACGAAGTGCCGCTGACGCACAGGATCAGCGCGATATAAACCGACACAAAAGCGCGAAAGCGTTGCCCGCGTTCATCGGGAATATTGAGCAACCACAGGCTGAACCAGAGCAGCAGGCACAGTGGCAAACTGAAGGTGGAGAGCACGTAGGCATAGCCCATATCGGCAAAGTTTTCACCCGGCCCGGCGCCCAGGAGGGTTGCCACATCAAACTCCGCCAGCGCCCAGCCGCTGATGGCCAGGCGGCCGAGGAAGGTGTCGCCGATACGTTCATTGATCATAGCGCCAGCTATCATCACGATAGCGATGGCACCGAAGGGCGCTAGAATGGCGAGGTACAGGCCCTTGCCGCTGAGCACCAGCCGCATGGCCACCATCAGGGACACGGACATCAGCGCGAAGCGCGAATCCGCCAGCACCATCAACACGATCGCGGCACCAAAAAAGAAAATACCTTTGCGCCACTCGGCTTTATCGCGGCTCAGGCCCCAAGCGGCAGTAATGGCCGCGAAGTTGCCCAGGGAGACGGGTTCGAGGAACACCGAAGACACCCGATGACTGCCCAGTAAACCGGGAAATAACGTGCGGCCAATGCCTTCGGGGCGGATGCCGTTCATCTGCAATTTACTGTCGCGCACATATTCGGTGATGACTTGCAGATTCCCGATATTCACGTAGTACCCGAAGATGTTGAAAAACTGGGTATAGAGGTCGAGCAGGAAAAATTCGAACAGCCCCATCGCCACGACCACGCTGAATGCAAAGGCCAGGGCGCGGTCGGCCAGCTCGGGGCGGCCGATGTTGCAGCCGAGCCAGAAGAAGACCAGCGGGATCAATAAGTCGCGGAAGGCTTTGATTTCAATCTCGCCGCTCAGCAGGGTCAGCAGGCAGAGCAGGGCGCCCATCAGAGCCAGGATGACGATGACACCGGGTAGCAGGCGGCGCATGAGGATCGGCAAACAGGCCGCCAGTATCACAGCTTCAGCCAGACCGACCATGGCGCGGGAGACGGAAAAGACCTGGGTGTTGATCAGGCATAACAAGGCCTGGTAGGACACGGCGGCCACCAGAATTCCCAATACCAGACGCCGCTCGAACACCTGCTCGGCGCTTGCGTCTTTCATGGGCGAACCGTCCAGGGCGGGCGACGAAGCCAGCAGGCCGGGCGCTGAGTGATAGCGTGCAAATCCCATCTTGACCTCTATCGTAATGGGCCTATTGTCCCAGAGCCACGCCCACCAGACGCACGCCGACACCCCACAAACTGGCGCAGAGGTTTTCCAGGTCTTTCATCCGCGAGTTGTGTTGCCGGGCGATCAACAAGGCTGCGCCAGCATGGGCTGCCACTAACTGGGCATCGCGGTTGCGTGCCATGGGAGGGGTGCTGATCAGGGTCACATCGAACCGGTTGGCCAGTTCGCCCACATAGTCCCGGTAGTTCCGGCCCGACAGCAGTTCCTGGGGATTGGGCGCCTGGGTACCGGCGGGCAATAACCAGAGAGATTGCAGAGTCGTGACCGGCAGGGGCTGGATGCGCGCGCGGTCGGCGATCAGGTCGGACAAGCCCGGTTGGCGGCTGTCGATCCCGAATAATTTGTACAGCTGGGGCTCGCGCAGGTTGCTGTCGATCAGCAATGTGCGCAGCCCGAGCTGGGAAAAGACAATGGCCAGGTTGGCGGTGGTACGGGCGATGGTGTCGGCCTCGTCCGCACCCACCACTGCCAGGCTGAGATTTGGTGCAGTGTTGAAGTAGCGCAGCATGAGTTCACTACGCAGGCTGCGCAGGGCCTCCACCTCGCTGCTGTCCGGCTTGAACACCGCCGTCAGCGACGGCGCGAGCCGGCTGGCGGCATCGGGTACCGAGGTATAGGCAAACTGTCGGGCGAGCACGGAGCGGATATCTGCCGGGCTGACCAGCCCAAGGAGTAAGGCCGCCTCGCCGAAGCGGATGCCCCGCTCATTTTGCAAGGCGATGATGGCCTTGAGGTCGGCGGCGGTGATCTTGCCGTTATCCACCAGCATATGGCCCATCTTGACGCGGGTACTGGGGACTTGCAGGTCTTCAGCGGTAGCCTGTGCCAGGTTGTTCATCGCTTGATCTCCCTTTTGGACCAATTCCGTTCCAGAGGTATGTAAGCCAGCACGGGGATACCCAGGCTGGCTTCCAGTTCGTCACCGCTGCGGACCCGCCGGTCAATCCACTCCCAACACAGGGCGACGGCTGTGCCAAGCAACAGGCCGAGCATGGTGGCAATCACCAGGTTCAGGGCCGGCTTGGGTTCGGTGGGTTTGCTGGGCACCGCGGCGGTATTGAGGATGGCTACATCGGTCAAGGCGATACGGCTCTCCAGCTTGGTTTGTGAGGCGCGCGCCAGGGCGGCGTCGTAGGCGGCCTGGGCGTTATCCACTTCCTGGCGCAGCAGGGTGAGCTGGTTGCGGTTGCGGTTCAGTTGCAGCACATGTTCTTTTTGCGCGGCGACCTCGGCCTTTAACTGCTCCTCGCGACTCTGTGAGAGTTCTACCGAAGAGCGCAGGCTGCCGCCGACCAATTTAAGTGTGCGTTGCAATTGGCTTTGCAGTGCGGCCACTTCGCGTTGGGCCTGGCGATACTGGGGGTGATTGCTGCCGACCTGGGAGCCTATCTCGGCCATGCGGGCCTGGGCCTGGGACAGCTCGTCAGAGATCTTTTGTACCTGGGGATTGGTCAGCACATGTTCCGGCAGGGCACCGGGTTTGCTGCCATCCAGTTGTTTGCTGCGGCTTTGCTCATCGAGCCGCTGGCCTTGTACCACCAGCAGCATGGAGGAGAGTTCCGCGAGCTTGGCGCTTTCCAGGTCCAGCCGATCACTGGTAGCAATGATGTTGTGTTCTTCCTGATAGGCGGCCAGTGCATTTTGCCGATCCACCAGGTTTTCCCGCAGGGCTTCCAGTTGCAGGTCGTACCATTGGGTAATTTGTTTGGCCGGCTCAATGCGCAGCTCCAGGTTGGTCTGGATATAAGCCTGGGCAAAGGCATCGGCGATGCGCGCCGCCAATTCCGGATTGCGGGCTTTGAAGGAAATGCTCAGCACACTGCTGTCGCGCTGAGGAGTAACCGACAGCCCGGTCTTGAGGTAATAGAGCAGCCAGCCGCGCGAGGGCAGGGGTTCGGTGCTGGCCGCACGAAATTCGGGTTGCAGGGCCGGCTCTTCGATCAGGTTGAGTTGGTCGATCACCTTGTTGGCCACATTGCGGCTGCGGATGATATCGGCTTGGGTGGCAATATAGCCGGACAGCATCCGCGCCGGCAGGGACTCGCCACTGATAGGGTCTTGCCCCTTGCCGTCAATGATCAACTCCGTCGCTGCGGTGTAGGATTTAGGCGTCTGGAAGGTAACAATACCGGCCACCACCACCGCGATCAGGGTCATACCGGCGATGGTCAACCATCGCGCGCGCAAGATTCGTAAAAGTGCTGCCAGGTTCATACTGCTGACTCCCTAAAAAAGGCTTTCCTGAATAACCAACACATCACCGTCCACTACCGGCTGGTCGGGTTGAGCCCGCAACTCTTTGGTAGAACCATCAGGCTGCCGACGATACAGCTTGACCGCTTTGGCATTGGCGCGTGCGGTTGGGCCGCCGCCAACACCCAGGGCTTGCATCACGTTAAGTTTGCGGTCGAGTGGGTACATGCCTGGCGAGCGCACCTCACCACTCAGATAAAAGCGGCCGGCCACCGGAACGTAGATCGTGTCGCCGTTTTTCATCCACACCACCGGCTGGTCTTCTGCATCGTGATTCAGCAGTTGTTGCAGGTCGTATTCATAACGTTCCTGTTTGCCGTTTTTATCTGTGCGGATCAGGATCAGGTGTTCGCTACCGGTTTCGGCAACGCCACCGGCATAGGCCAGGGCATCGGTCAGTGACGTGGGGCCTTCCAATACGAGTTTGCCGGGATTGTTAACCTTGCCCAGAATCGCCACGGACTGGCTGCGGTATTTGGTGATCAGGATATTGACGTGAGCATCCTGTAAGAAATCACCGCGCACATAATGATCGGCGATCATCCGTGCGGCGTCGGCACTGCTGCGACCAGCGAGCTGCACGCTGCCGAGCAACGGAATTTCCAGGGTGCCATCACCACTGATTTGTCCCTCGGTGGTGAGATCAGGCTGGTTATAAACGGTCAGGCGAATTTCATCACCCGGTCCCATCAAGTAACGGTTTTGTGCGTGGGCGTTGGCAACTGCCATGCAGATCAGGACGCCCCATACTACTGTTCGAAAAAATTCCTTCATGGGTTTTCCTTTGTGGCGTTCATGGCCTTTCCCCGTATAACGACGAAGCTTGCGTAGCAATACCTATGCAAAAGAAAGGCCGCTTCGGGAGTGCTTGAGAAAAGGGGTGCCGGTTTACACCAATTGCGGAAGCACAATGTGAAAGAGTTACCACTCTTCGTGTCGTCCGCCGTCGTTTCCATCGATGTAACAGCACAGGTTTGAAGTTAGTGTGAGCCTTTTGTCTTACAGCCGTGTGTAAGCTACCGCTTCGGGTGAATTTACTTCCGTGCGTAAGCTAACACTTAACTGACGCATGATTTATTTTGTGCGCCAGGTCCGTGAGCCACGGGAGTGCGTGCGCACAAGGAATGTGCGTATTAATGAGAAAACAGCGAGGTGAAAGCGGCGTATGAACGCAGCGAGGGCGCAGGAAAAAACGCGCGATGAAATAAATAATTTTTGTCCGTTTTTTTGCACCGCACAACTAATGTGAATGATGTGTGCGCCGGTGCCCATCATCGGTATCGGTTACCAGGGCTGTCCCTTGTTCGAGGATCGCCAATATCTGGGCTAACTCTACCGGCTTGACCAGATGATGATTAAAACCGGCGCGGCGGGATAAATCGCGGTCTTTCTCCTGGCCCCAACCGGTCACAGCAACCAGGACGCATTGACGGGTTTCGGGAAATTGGCGTAGCAATCGCGCCAGATCGTAGCCATTCAAACCCGGCATACCAATATCAAGGAACGCAAACTCCGGCATAAAATTGCGCGCAATATGTTGCGCCGTTGAACCCTCGTGTGCTGTGCGTACATCATGGCCCAGCGCGCTTAGCAGTGTGGCCATGGTGGCCACGTAATCAACATTGTCATCCACCAATAAAATACGACGCAGGGAGCGGGTTTGCGCAATCGGTCCCGGCGATTGGTCAGCGTGCTTATCCGGCGCTGCGGCGCAGGTGAGGTACACGCGAAAACTGCTGCCCAAACCGGGGCCGCCGCTGTGGGCGACGAGTTGCCCGCCGTGGAGTTCGACCAGGCGTTTTGCCAAGGCCAGGCCAACACCTAAACCCGCGTGGGTGCGTTCGAGCGTCTGGTCGACCTGGGTGAACATATGGAAGATATTATCGAGCATATCCGCTGCCAGACCGATGCCATTGTCGGTAACTTCCACCACCACTTTATCGTCCAGCAACTGCCCGGTGAAATTAATCAAACCGCCGCGATTGGTGTACTTGGCGGCGTTGTTCAACAGGTTGGAAAACACCTGCGCAAGCCGGATTGGATCGGCATCGATATACAGCAACTCGTCGGGCATGGTGACATTGAGTTGATGGCCGCAGTTTTCAATAAATCCGCGGCTGGCTTCCACGGCGTCACGCATGATGGACTGCACATCAATACGGGTTTTGCTGATGGTTAATTTTCCTGTCGTGATGCGCGAGACATCCAGCAGATCGTCAACCAGGCGCACCATTTGTTTGAGCTGGCGCTCCATGACCGATTGCGCGTTGGCGGCGATGGCAGAGTTGGTATCCTTGGCGCGTAGGATATGTAAACCATTGATCAAGGGCGCCAGGGGATTGCGTAATTCGTGCGCAAGGGTTGCGAGGAATTCATCCTTGCGGCGGTCTGCCTGGCGCAGGGCATCTTCGGCGGCTTGCCGTTCACCCATCTCATGTTCCAGGGATTGATTAGAGGCTTCCAATGCCCTGGCTCGGCGTTCAACCTCGCTGAGCATATCGTTGAAAGCATCGACCAGCACACCGATTTCATCTTCGGTAAATTTTTGCGCGCGCAGGGAGAAGTCGCGACTCTGCATCACCTGGCGGGCAACATTGGTGACTGCGAAGATGGGTTTGGTAACCGCACCGCGCAACCAGGTTGCCACCAGCAACGCCAAGCCCAGGCTGGCTATCAGCACGCCGCAGAGGATAATGGCATAACCCGCCAGGCGCGCGCCCAGTTCGTAGCGCGCATGAATATACACCGCGCCCAGTGGCACCCCGTTTTTTGCGATCTGTTGCCACACGTGGATGCGATTGCCATCAATGATCTGTTGGTTGATGGTTTGCGGTCGCTGAGGTGTTGCGATCGCGAACTCCCCGTCATTTGAATACTCCGCAAAGACCGCGCCGTCGTCGGTGTAGAGCACTGCACGCAGAATCATCGGACGGGTGCGCAATAAATCCAGGTTCTCCTTACCGGTTACCGGGTCGTTGAATTCCAGTGCAGGCGTGCTCACTTCCGCAATAATATTGGCCTGGGTGGTGAGATCCTTGATGATGCTGTCGCGGTAAGTGGTCAGATCATAGGCGAGCATTACCATCGCATAAACCACCAGCGCCGTCAGCGTTGTGGCCATGATCACCAGCATCAGGCGATTGGATATGGAACGCTTGGCGATACGCATCATGGCAAGGTCTCCTGTTCAACCGTCGAAGCAACAGATAACAACCGGGCACTGAGTTTAAGGTTGTTGCGGCGGGCGCCAGAGAGTGACACATCGAAGCCGACGCGATCCTCCAGCAAACGAAGGTTGATGATGCTGCCGGGTACCAGCCCCTGTGAATTTTCCGTCACGATAAGAAACGCCTGTTGTTCAGCTAGTCTGGCCAGGTGAGGCAGGTGGTGCTCGGCATCGCGCCCCACAAAGACAATATGCGGATTCTCGATCCGTTCGACAAAACGGGTTTTGAAGACGCTGATGGCGCGACCCTTGATGTTGCGGTCACGCGTAATAGCGCGTAGTTCACTGCCCACCTCGTTCGCATCCAGCAGCCAGATACGGTAGGGCGATTGGGGCTCAGCAAACGCCGTTGCCGGCCATTCGGTGTAATCGAGGAACTTGAACAACATGGCTGCTTTGATTTGGGTTTCAGCGGCCTCGGCGACATTTTCAGCGCGGGTTGCGCTGATGGATCCGCATGTGATCAATGCCACGAGATAGGCGAGGCAGGTTAACCACCTCTGCCTGCGTGAGACGCCGTTTGTTTGATCGCACACCGCTAACATGATCAATGCCTTACAGCTCCCATATCAATTTGCCATAAAGTGCGCGCTCATATTCACTGCGACCCAGCGATGCGCCGAACTCGGGATGCGCCTGGTCAATAAGGTTTTGCCCCACCAGAGAAATTTCCAGATGGCGGCTGATCTCCCATGCTACACGGACATCCAGCGCAGTGTAAGCCGGGACCTGTGAGCCCTTGAGTTCATCTACATAACGCAGGGTTGAATCAAGGGTTACCTGCGGCGAGATATCATAAGACGAGCGCAGGGACGAGTAAAAATTCGGATCATCGCTGGCCATGGTATTAGCGATGTCGGTGCTGCCGGGCTTTAGATAAACATCAAATTCCTGGGCCACCAGGCTGGCATGTAATCGCCAGTTATGCAGCGGCTGCCAACTGCCCCAGAGTTCCACGCCGTAGGTATCCGCTGCTGCCCGGTTTTCAAACACAAAACCGGTTGCCGTATCGTTCAGTTCCAGGGTGGGCAACTTGTCGTACTCGCTATAAAACGCCGTAACCGACCACGATACCTGTGCCACAGGCTGCTGGCGATAACCCACTTCATACACATCGGCAACCTCGGAGACAAAATCGGGGCCGCCGGCAATCGCATACTGTGGCTCGCCGTTCACAAGGGGCGGATTGGCCGGGCTGTAAAAATCCCGATCAATACGGGAAGGCGTACGTACCGCGCGCGACACCTTACCCCACAACAATTGGTTGTGGCCGGGTGACCATGCCAACTGCGCACTGGGCATGGATTCCCAACCGGTGAAGGGGTTGTCTTCCCATTTGGCACCGAGCGTCAGGCGCAGGTCCGGGGTAACTTTGATCTCATCCTGAATAAACACGTTGCGCCATTGCATATTCAGGTCGTCGGGCAAGAAAGCAAAAAATGCGTCGTTGTCGATACGGTCTGCCAGGTAACGATAACCGCCGCCCCACATAAACATCTGCCGCTCGCCGATCAGGCACTCGTGCTGCAGCTCCAGATCGATGGTGTTCAGGTGCTGTACAAATGCATTCGGCTGATCGCGCTGCGTATGATCGACATAGCCCTGGAAGGTCAAACGGGAGCCCGGCGCAAATTCGCGGCTGGCGCGGCCGAGCATATTGGCCCCGCTGATTTTTATATCCTCGGTGCCGAATTGATGTAGCCGGCCACGATAAGCATCGCCCTGCAGCGTGAAATGATCATCGTAGCCTGCCCAGTCCGCACGAAAACCCGCCTGGCTTCGCTCCCAGCCGGTATAGGTCGATGCGCCAGCCGCGTTTTCGGTGTCGTCGTGACGGCTGTGCTTGGCGTAGATGCGATAAAACCCCTCGTTGGTCAGCTCACCGCCATGGCGCACTGCCGCCTGCTGCTCATGGACGCTGCCGCCCAGGGATACCAGCTCGCCCTGGGTATCTTCCGCAGAGCGCGTCACAATATTCACCACGCCATTCATGGCGTTCGTACCCCATAAGCTGCCGCCGGGACCGCTGATGACTTCAATGCGATCCAGATCCTCCAGTACAACATCCTGTGCATCCCAATACACACCGGAAAACAGCGGAGAATACACACTGCGTCCATCAATCAATACCAACAATTTATTGGCAAAAGGATTGTTGAACCCCCGCGCCGTTATCGCGTAATTCCGCGCATCTACCCGTGCTACTTGCAGGTTGGGCGCCAGGCGCAACGCCTCTGGCAAGGTGGTGGAACCGGTGCGGCGAATATCCTGCTCGGTGATAACAAAAACCGACGCCGGTTCATTCGCCCAAGGTTTAGGTTTTTTTGAAACAGACGTAACGCGCAAGCTTGCCAGCTCCTCAAGGGACAAATCAGCGAGCGCGTCAGATGCCTGCGACGATTGCGCCATCACCCCGCAGATCAGCGTCGCAACAAAAAATGTGTTATGAAAAATGCGACAGCAACCAAACACCGATTGTTGAAGTTGAGGATTAATTTTCATAGAAAAAGGTGCAGCCATGTTCCGTTAGGGATGTAGTTGGCGCTTTAATTTACAAGAAAGTCAGTCGTAAGCAGCGAAAAGGTTTTTTTCATTATCTATAGCCGTGTGATGATCATAGAACATTAGGCTCAGAGGTCAACGTTATGATAATAAAAGAAAAGTTGATAAACGAGCCCGCTATAGCGATTTTTTCTGCCAGTTTGATTTAATTTATTTGATTGGTGGGTGATTGAATAGCCCGTCTGTTGGAGTAGAGATGTCCATTAGAAACAAGTGTTTTAAAAAGAATACTACTGTGATGTTTAAAATTTTTGAGACTGTAATTAAATCTGTGTAACTGTTTATTATTAACTCTCCTAAAGGAAGGATAAACAGTATGGACCCGAATGGCCTCGAAACATTCGCCCGCGAGGCGGCAAAGTATCTAAAAGCCGAAAAAGATCTGAGTAACTTTACCTAGATGCTGACCAAAGTCGCCGTTGAGGTCGCTATCAATGGCGAGCTTGATGCTCACCTCGGCTACGAGAAGCACAGGAAATCCACCACTACCAATAGCTTAAAGACTTCTTCTTCGGTCTTGTTGTAAAGCCTTTGCTTCTCGCATTTGTCGCTGAGGGCAATTTTTAAGTCCTTGCTGGTGTCTCCTTCCTCGGCTTTATCTTCTTTAGGTAAGCCATGGTCTGTTGGCGGGGCGTAGCAGGTGTAGTGGTCAACAAAAACCGGACAAAAAATTAAGCACACTTTTCAAATTCAATTGGGCTTTTGTAGCTCAGGGTTGAGTGTGGTCTTCGCGAGTTTTACCAAGTCACAATATAAGCTCGCACATCCCGAATCGCATCTTCCCGCCGGCGATATAAATTATCCCTGATCCACCCCCGTTTTAGGTTGCTAAAAAAGCGCTCCACAACAGCATTGTCTCAATAATTTCCCTTGCGGCTCATGGAGCACACCATGCCGTGTTGCTTCAATGAAGCCTGATACTTCAGGCTCGCATATTGCGAACCACGATCCGAGTGATGGATGAGTCCCGCTGATGGTGTGCGCATATTCACCGCCATCATCAATGCGCGAATCATCAGCGACCAGCCAACAACCCGCCTCGAATACAAGTCAATCACCACCGCCAGGTACAGCCATCCTTCCGCTGTCCAAATATAAGTAATGCCAGTCGCCCAAGCTTGATTCGGTGTAACCGGATTAAACTGCCGATCAAGTATATTCTCTGCTACCGGCAATTTATGGTTACTGTTGGTGGTAATGCGAAACTTACGCTTCTGTTTAACTACCAACCCCAGCTTTTTCATCAGTCGTCGTACCCGATACCTTCCTGCCGCAAAACCTTGCGCCTGTAATCGCCGCGCCATGCGTCTGCTGCCCATGCTGCTGTTGGATTCACCAAACAGGGCGCGCATGCAGGTTTCAAGCCTCTACCGCTCCGGATCAGGCTTATCCTGTTGCTGTCCCAGCCACTCGTAATAACGACTGCGACTGACGATTAGAATGCGACACATGTGTTTTACCGGGCAGCGTAAAGCATATTCTCGGATAAACGCAAATCTCACCGCATATTCTTCGCGAAGTAGCTGCTTGTGGATTCAACCGGTCGATGCCTCACCTATACTAAATTCCTGATCGCAAACCAGGGCGATGGCTTCAGATTTGTATTCAGGTGTATTTCTTTCGCGTTTTCTTGGTCATAGGACACCCTAGTGTTTTACGGTATTATCCGCTTTACTTGGTGCCTGGTCTAATTAGACCATTTCAAGGCGTGAGCCGGCTTCCATGGCTCTTCTACTTTTGGGGTAATTTTTTTCCACGTTCCGTATTTTTTTGAGTTTTCCTTTTCTTTGGATTTAATAAGGTGGATATTATAATTAATGCTATGCCGACAACGAACCAGATTTCCATTGAAATACTTCCGCTTTTTCTAGCCGTGGTGTTCTTGCCGTATCTTCATTTTTTAGCTTTCTACGGCATCCATGCGTTTTTACGGCCGGTGTATAATTTGATAGTCTGAGTTTTAATTTAGTATCCCAGGATAGTAGCCGCAAATAGGAAACGTAGTATCGCTTCCTGTAACTTTGCTGCATTGATTATCCTGTACGTAGCATCTAAATCTTTTCCCAGCCGCCAACGCTGTTAATGCGAAATTTACACCTGCTTTGGCTGATTCATTTGAATCGAGTAGGACAACGCCTTCTCCACTAGAGCAAGATGTGGTGACCGGCCTGTCCAGCTTGATGTAATGCAAGTGAAGTTGTCCATAGTCCGACTTCATTACCATTACAGGTATCCCCTCCACGAACCCTTCTGCTAAAAGCTTCCCAGAAAAAAATATGCTGATAATTGCCGCCACATAATTTGCATATCTAAATTTCATCAGTTCTCATTCCTGGTTCAGTTTTCTAATGTTTTGATGAGTAATAACGCTAAAATTAATGCTCGTAGAATTTCTGCTGTTTTCAGAGTAATCTCTGGGTGTCAGGTTTAGAAATTAACGTCGACTCGATACACCTTTGGATGATCTGCGAAACAATCTGCTATGCCCAGTGTGACGGTCTTTTGTGCTATCGCTGCCGCCATTGCTAAAGAATACATTTTACTCCTATCCACCGTTCCGTCTTGAAATTCTATGATTGCTCGACTTTTTGATGGGAGGCAACCTGCTTGCGAGTGAGTAAACGGTGGGTTGATGTAGAGAACGGCATAGTCGCGATAAGTACTCATTTTTGTGATGATGACTTGGTGTGTTGTTTCATTAGCTGCTTGGGTGGTGAGGCATAGTGGCAGCATCAATATTGGAATTAATTTTCTCATCAGTTGTGATTCCTTGAATAAAAATTGGTATAGAGATTTAAATTAGTATGGTGTAGCGGGGTTTTGTGTAAGACGGGCGGTTCTCACAGCTCGCGCCGTTGTCGCTATTTATATAAACGACAATACGTTTCTCTGCGATCTTCGCACTGAGTACTAACGATGATGCTGTATCGCTGTTATTGCACAGCCAGCTATCGGAACCGGAAATTTTAAAAGCGAGTTGCTTCTTCCCATTGTCATCTATGCAGTTGGCATGATCTCCCATGACCCAGGTTACATTGCCTGTGCAACTGATATCGGCGGCGTGACTATGAAGTGAGCCGGTTAGGCCTAATACAAAAAGTGCTTTCCTGATTTTCATTTTCTTTCCTGATGTGCTTAACATTGATCCTTCCTCCATCTGCGGGCTACCTTGCTTGATATCTTCATGCCTTGCTTTGTGTTCCTAATTCTTTTTTGGTGTAGTTAAATTCTGTTCTTTGGCTCGAGGCTCTCTGCTCGCAGCTTCAGTCGCTTGATTGCTTTTTTTTATTACGTGTCTTGATGATATAAACCTTACTGCTGCTGGCAGGTGCTTTTAAGCATTGTCTTTCTCTGTGTTCACGCATGGTTCATTGTGGCTCTGTAGGGTATAAAAACCAAGCTCTAAGCTCAAACCCACGGGGACCCTCTAGCGGGTGCTCAACTCATTTACACCGGTTCTAAAATAGACGGCATTCCGCCGTTCTATACGGATTTGTCTATAATCCATTGGCTGTTTAGGGGCTAGGGGTGAAGCTGGGCTTTGTCTCGCAATCGCAACGGTTGCATGTTACGACGAAGAACGGGCGTGTCCAGGGTCGGGGGGTCGTAAAGTCGGAATATCGGCTTACCTACGCTTGCTGGTGTTCCCAGTGGCAATCTTGTTCTCTCCCTGCAATGGTGCTTCTCGTAAAGCTGCCGGGCGTTCCGGGCTTGAACTGCCAGACGGCCAACTGCTGCGCATTCTACGGTACATCTTCGAAAGTTACTTCGTCATCAATGGCGGGAACATCCTCGCGCTACAACGCATCCTCGGGCATTCGGATTTGAGGGTCACTATGTGTGGCGCACACCTTGTTCCTGAAACATGGCAAGGGTTAGAGGGCTTCGCCTCTCTAACCGTTTTGTTCATCGCTAAAAAGTGGGTAACGTTATGACTTTGCAAGCGTTATATGTTTTATGGCCGGGATTCCTTCATGGCATCCGGATACAAATAAGCTTACCTTTTTGTTGGCGATCTGTGCGGAGAGTAATAGTGAGTAGATTTTTTCGGCATGCGGGTGGGTATTTGGCAATATGAACCAGTCTACTCTTCCGCAATTATCCGGGTCCGCAAGATGGTCATGCTTGATTAGTAGGCCACTATGGCCTGCATGGAAATATAAATTTCCGATTTCTCCAGTTGGGATTTGTCCATCTGCCTTGGTGGCCGCACTTAGAATAAGCAGATTCGCAAATAGAAGCTTCGAGACGATTTTCACCTGAATCCTTCCTGTTACTGTTGTGGTTAAGCGGGTGGTAAGCAATATAAATGGAATATGGGCGCTCAATAAAAAAGGTCAGTAGGCACTAACCTACTGACCCTTGTCGCATATGGTAGCTAGGGGCGGACTTGAACCGCCGACCCCAGCATTATGAGTGTTGGGGCCGGATTTTAGCGGTATTTCATCGCTGACTGTGATGTTAACGGTTGGAGGATGATCAACATGGCTAAAATCTATGCAGTAATCGGTACCAAAGGTGGTACGGGCAAAACCAGCACTACTGTCAATCTCGGATCAATTCTGGCGGACATGGGGAAAAGTGTCCTCCTCATTGACACAGACTTCGCTCAAGCTCTGAGCAAATACTTCAATATCCCCTTCCCGGCGAACGCCGGTCTTACTCAGCTGATCACCAGGGCAGACCCCGCTGGCTGCATCTCACAGACGGGTTTCCCAAGGCTGGACATTATCTTAAACGATGACTCGCTTGGCGATAAAGGCGGGCCAGTCCTGTCCTTCTTGCGCCAAAGTTCCAGTCACATGATCTATCTCAGCCTTGCCCTCCAAAAGCTCGCTGAAGCCTACGACTACATGTTTATCGACACCCAAGGTGCGAGCGGGTTAGTTCAAGAGGCCGCGATCTTAGCGGCGGATGAACTGATAAGCCCTGTCGTTCCTAACTATCTCGATAGTACCGAATTCATTACGGGGACGGTAGGTCTTTTGCGCAAGCTCCTGCCGGCACCTGGAATGAAAACGACGATTGCCGGTAAGCCCTTGGCTCCCTGTAATGTGGTGATCAATAAAATGGGCCGCACCCGGGACGCCAAGAACGTCGTAGACCATCTGCGCAAAGAGTTTGACGAGGCCGGCGATGGACTGGTGCGCGTGCTCAACACTGTCATCCCGGATTTGGCTGTTTATAACAAAGCCGCCGGTGCCTCAGAAGCAGCACATCATTTCGAGCCTGCTCGACCCACCTATTCCCCCAGCGCGAAAGAGACGATGGTCAATCTCGCTTACGAGCTTCAGCCGAAACTGACCGGTACCGAACCCGCGTGGGAGGTGTAAGCCGATGGCGCATCAACAGTTACCTATCAAGACGCTGGCAAGGCGTCACCGTCACGCAATGAACTTTTATCGACCCAAGGAACGAGGCACGTTTGCAAGAGCGTGTTTCTATTCCGCATATCGCTGCGCGCGCGTTCAGCTACAGGCGGGGATATTGGATGCAAATGACTCAACGTCCGGATTCTACGGAGAAGCGAGTCAGGCGCTAAAAAATCGCGGAACTATCCAGGAGGTCGCCAATGTTGAAGTTTAAAAAGTTTCCGAAAGGCGCTTATCGCGACCAGCGCTTCCAACAGTGGGCGACGCGATTTGATGAAAATCTCTATACCTGCGACTTCATGGAGTTTCGTCATGGCGACTCACTCGCGATTGTCGTGCCCATAGGTTTCCACACCTTGTATGCAGATGAATTCGCTGGCCTGCGTCCAGGCCTGTCCTTTGGTGGCAATCAATTTCGTGATCAGGCCGTGCAGCTCTCTATCACAAGCCGCTCTCAATCAGTTCCACTAACCCCGGCTCAGTTGGAGGCAACGATACGCCAGCTTTATGAACGGTGGATTTGTGAGGAGGCGGCTGAACTACAGAGACGAACTCAGGCGATCGGACTAAACATCAATAGCCGTAGCGTTCAGCGATTGAAAAACCAAATCGAGGGCGTTGCTGCATGAGTGACGAAAATCTAAAGGAAAAATCCATGACGTCTAAACGCAAAGCAAAAACCATTGATCTAAGCGAGCGCCTGAATCGTCAGGCACGACAAGCCGAAGTCGTAACGGGCGATCCTGCCGTAGCCACTCGTGTGACGGTCACAATCAAGGAGTTGATTGCTTATGACAAGAACCCTCGCCAGACCCGAAACCCGAAGTACGAAGAGATTAAAGAATCCATTCGTCACCGCGGACTTGATCATGCACCGAACATCACCCGGCGTAGTCCGGATGAACCATACATGATCAAGGATGGTGGTAATACTCGTCTGGAAATTCTGAATGAATTATATCAGGAGACGGGTGACGAAAAATTCTATCGCATCGATTGTATGTTCCATCCGTGGGTGGATGAAGAGGATGCGATTGCAGGGCACCTGGTGGAAAACGACATGCGTGGCGGCATGTTGTTGATTGAACGTGCACTGGCAGCGAAAACGTGGAAAGCCATGCTGGATGAGAAAGCGGGTGAACCTATCTCTCTGCGACAAACCGCTCAGTTAATGACTGAGCGTGGATGGAAAATGGACCCTGGAAATTTATCAGTTTTATTTTTTGCTGCTGAAACACTTTTACCGCTGGTTCCAGACGCACTTTGGGCAGGAGCTGGTAACTCAGTTGTGAAAAGGCTTCGATCAATCGAAAAATCCTATAAAGATTATTGGGAATCGATTGAGTCGATCAGTACCGAACAGCCGAAGGAACCTTGGCAAGATATTTGGTCTCGCACACTGGCCGAGTGCGATGACACCCAATTTGATTTCGATTCTTTTAGAGACCTTGTAGATCTGCGTATCGGCGATGCACTGGATGTCAGCTTCAACACCGTGCGTGCCGAAGTGGATGCGATCCTGGCGGGTGGAAAGCCCTCGGGTATTAAGCCAGCCAACCCCCTTTACGGACGAGATAGGCTTAGTGAAGCCAATCCTGGTGCAACTCAACATCTCAACAGTAACACTTTTGAGGATGAAGGCGGCTCAACAATCACTGCGCCCTCTCATGGTACGACGTTAACCTCAGGGAGAACGACTGACATCGACACGTCGACTCATCTTGGGGTGGACAAAAATCCGTCTCACATATCATCACAAGAAAAGAACCCGGAGGCACTCAAAACCAAGTCTGGAAAATCCAGCCCTACCCTTGAAAGTTATCGCGACCAGGCGTATCGCGCCGCATTGGAACTCATGACAAAGTTGGGGTTGGACCCGTTCATTGAAAAGATTGATGACGGACTGGGCTTTCTTGTTATGCCAGTGCACAACGCACAGATGCTCAAGGGTGCGCATCGTCGTTACTACGTTTACCTCGTGAACCTGTGTGTTATTACCAGCGGGAATTGTGTCGATCCTGTGGCGCGGGAGAAGGCCCAATCCTATCTGCCGTTTTCAACTGACGATTACCTCAGGCATGTTTACCACGAGCATGATCCGACGATTGGCGGACACACGGTGGAAATGATGATGAAGGATTTGTTCCTGCTGCAATGGATGCGATCGTCACCCCATGCGATTGGCAATCGCAATCATTCTGAAGCCATTCTTTTGTCGCTAATTTCACAGATCGAATTCGCCATCGCAGGCCTACGTTATTTAACGAACGACGATGTCAGCCAGTTATTTCAGTAAATGAAGAATTAAAGCGTAGTAATTCCGGGAGGTAAGACTGTGGGCCAACATGAAAATAGAACATCCATTAAAGTGCTGTACGCGCTGAACCGGGAAGCGATTTGCGTCGCTGCATCAGCTGCACAACGGTCAGATTTCAATCTGCTCCAACGACTCGGTATTGATGAGGATTGTATACCGTTATTGAAAAGTATCGGTATCCACGAACTGGATCGGCTACGGGATTTTCAGGCGAGTGTTGTCGACATCCATTTCAATTCACAAACGCTCACGCAATTGCTAAGTCATTTACAGCGCGAAACTCAGCAGGAAGCCCTGGTCGATCGTGCGATTCGCCTGGGCCTACGCCAACCCATGTTGCGCGCTCTGGCCGGTATATCGCGACGTGAGTTTGAGCAACGTCGCGCGATGCTGAAGATGCCTGCCGGTGAGCCAGGCAGGATCGAATCACTGAATGAGCGCGATGAATTACGGGTGTTAAACCTGTGGTTGTCACTGAAGAAGGATGAACCTCAACTCAACGACCTTGAGCGTTTGTGCCGCGTTGCTGAAGAAACGGCACTGTCCGCGGACCGTATCTGGAACGCTGTGATGGAAGGTATCTGATGGTGACGAAACAGATCTCCGACACATCGATAAACACGATGCAGCTCACCCGGCAAATTGATGTCGCCGAGCGCAATCTCCTCACACAACGCCGTCACCAGAAGGAGGCGCCTGCGTCTGATGCCACAGATCCGGGGATGGGCGTTATCTTCACGGGCAATTTTTCGCACTCGATTCCCCACAATTTGCTGTTTGATCCTGTATTGAACCCGGCCGATAAAACGCTGTGGATGATCATCCGCGCGAATATCGTCAACCCACAGGCTCCAGGATACGTTCCGTCTCGCGATGAGCTGGCGATTGCCATGGGTTGTGCTGCACCGACGGTGAGCCGCGCGCGGGCAACCTTGCGAATCGGTCGCTGGATGACATTCCTCCGAACGGTCCGAGACGACCAGAAACGATTTGTCGGTGACATCTATTTGTTGCATGAAGAGCCGCTCAGCCTGGCCGATACGCTGGCCCTGGATGAGGGGTACATTCGCTTTCTTGAAGACCAGGCGCGGGGATCGAGCAAATCCAAGAGCAATCGTCAGTTGGCCGCAAGCATGTTGTCGGACATCGACCGGCTGAAGTCCACGCCTGTCAGTCCAACGCAACGCGAAATGATGGAGCAACGGTTCTCGGTGGCCAGTAAGTTGCCATCTACGGAGCCTCGAAATTCGTTGTCGTTTGTTTTGGGCGAGGATGGCCTGCTTGAGGATATCGGGCCGAGCCAGAGCAAAAATTTTTCTCCGGCTTTTCGGTCATTCCGGGGCGAAAATGCTGAGGAAACCCCAATTTCGGGCGGCCACAGTAAGAATTTTGCTCCGGATAGCCCGACCCAGAGAAAAATTTTTGCTCTGGGTCAAAACAGTCCGGAAAAAATTTTTGCTCTGGACAGTAGTAGTGGTAGTAGTAGTTATATTAATAATAAATATATATCTACGCGCGCGCGTGAGGCGGACAGCAATTCAGCGGCCCAGGTTGCGCCACCACCGCGATCGCCTGGCGACCTTGCAAACCTCAGTCCGGCGGACGTACTGCAACGTCATCAGCTTGGCTTCCTCGTTACTCCCGAATCTCGTGCACAGATCTACGTCTGGGGTTTTCATCTCGTTCACATTCCCGTTATCGCTCGAAAAATCCTGCGGTTATCCCTCGCTGGGCAGTGCGATGTCGCCTACCAATTGTTTGGCCGTCTGGTTGCCAGTCAACACGGCAAGACCGACCCGATCCAGAACCTTGTCGGTTTCACGCATTCGCTGATTACGCGCTACGAAACCGGAACCTTTTCGCTCGACGAATGGGGCGTACAAGCCAGGGAGGTCATTGAAGATCGTATGCCGTGGTATTTGCTGAAAACTGAAGCGACCGATGCAATTCGGTAGCGGTAAGGTGGGCTGTTGTAGCCTACAACACTTCAGAAGGTTAACGAGTTGAGGGGAGTTCAATCAACTAGGACAGTGCATCAGGTGTTGTAGCCTACAACACTCAGGAAGTGGATTAGGTGGTGTCAATGGCAGCACTCGGGGAGTGAACCAGGTGTTGTAAGTTACAACACTCCGAAAAGCGCATGAGGTGCTGTCAGTATCAGCACTCAGGAAAGTGGATCAGGTGTGGGAAGTTACCACACTCCAGAAAGTGAAACAGGTGTGGGAAGTTACCACACTCCGGAAAGTGGATCAGGTGTTGTAAGTTACAACACTCAGGAAGTGGATCAGGTGCGGTTAGTAACCGCACTCAGGAAAGTGGTTCAGGTGCTGTAAGTTACAGCACTCAATGATTTGGAGACAACAGAATGCAAATCGATGATTTATCGGCAGAAGAAGTCGCTTTGATCGATACGCACCGAAAAGCTGAAGCGGCGAGGAAGACGGCAACGGATTTCCATCGCAAAGCGCTGTTTGTTGCGCACGAGTTTGAAGAGTGGTCTGTGCGCACCGGCGAAGGTCTGACCTTCTCAACATTCACTAACACCTTTGGGTATCAGGACAGAGATGGGCGGGAACTGTACGAGGCGGTGAAACGAATCAACGAGGCTGCATGGCCGTTGAAGTGCACCGTAAACAGCATTAAACGAGATCCGACGCTAGAGCTGTTTCCCATGCAGGGGGATAACTCCAATTTGGATCTGGCTGATCGCTTTGTAAAGGTTATTGAGTTGCTGGATGGACTCAGCAGAGAAGAAATATCTTGCCTATTGGCAAATATCAAAGATTGCTGGTGCAGCTACAGAAATCATGAGCGAGCTGCAAAGATTCACGCGATGTAAGTTACATCACTGTTAAATAATTGACATATCTGGCATTAGCAATACGGTGGAGGAAACCATGAAAAATGCGAATGAACGAATTCTTGAAAAGATTAAGAAATGCCTGCGCTTGGCTGCGTCGAGTGACGGCAATGAGGCAGCAACGGCATTGCGCCAAGCACAAGCATTGATGCGCGAGCATCAGTTGGATATCAACGCAGTTGAGTTATCCGACGTTGATTCGGTTTATGCGAAAGCCGGATGGGGTCAGGAGCCGCCGATGTATTTTTCTAACCTTGTGCAACTGATTCAGTTCGCGTTCGGTGTCGATGCGGTTTTTCACGTGAAACGTGGAAAGACGGATGAGGTGGAATACATCGGACTTGGAAGCCAGGCGGAGTTGGCCGCGTATGCCCACGATGTGCTTCGTCGTCAGCTGGTGCGAGATCGATCCGATTATTTGAAAACGCTCAAACGATTCAAGCGAGCAAACAAAACACGCCGCGCTGATTTATTTGCGGAGCAATGGGTTCGTTGCGTTCGCGACACGGTGGTCGCCTTCGCGCAAACCGACGAGCAAAAGCAATTGATCAGTCGATACAAGAAAACACGCTACGACAATTTGGAGGCGGCTAATCCTCGGACGCACGACTACCTGGAACGCGATTATGGCGCGGCACGCGCTGGTTATGCAGCCGGCAGAGATGTGCGTCTGCATCGCGCCGCCGGATACGATCAACGCGATTTGCTGGAGTGCAATGTATGAGTGCCGAGATAAAAAATAACGTGGCGCAGCCAGTCGTGAGTTTGCCGCGGCAGATGCGGGATATTGCGTTGGACCTGTCACAACAAACCTGCAACGCCAACGCGCAGTTTGCGCGTGGATATTGTCGCGGTGGTGCAGTAGCGTTGATGCTGGTGGCGGATATGCTTGATAGAAATGATGCAGATCTCTTCGATATTGAATCGCATTTTTTGACTGTACTCGCGAGTCCACGACTCCAACAAGAGATCTGCGACAGCGCATTTTAGACATTATTTATTGACACAGAGGAACCCGATATGAGCGAAGACATAAACGAGTATGGATCAGATTTACTGGATGACATGGATGAGGATGCGCCAGTCAATCGACTCGACAACTCCCACCCCGATGGAGCGGACACGATTGTCTCGCCGCGCGCGGTTCGTGAACGACCAGGCCGGCTCACAACAGAAGGCAAGATCACTCTGCACACCCGACAAGCGCACAAATTGTTTTATGGCCGTCGGGCAGACAAAGTGAAGAAGGTGTTTCCCGTTGTCGGCTTGGTGCGATTTGCATCCAACGTTGGTTCCATTTGGGCCGCCAGCGAGGCGGACGATCCCTATGCCGATTTGGCGTTGATTGACATTGAACATGAGTTTGAGGATGCGGAGAAAGTGCTCGCGCAATACGCGAAGACAATGGACGACTTGTTAGCGAACGATGTGGATGGCATTAATGTGTCTGTTATGCATTCTGCGAAGCCTGTTGTTCTGGATCTGCAATTCTTTTCGCCTTGGTCATATCAAGGTGCGCGCCTCTTAGCGAAGTACGACAAGCTGGTACTGAAATGTCTGACCGCGAAGCACGTTGGATTAATGTTTGATGAGGATTGGGAGCGTGTCGTGGTGCGAAGCGGTACACGGATACGAGCCATGTTTCAGCGCAGTCAATTCTGGCGGGCCACTGGTGTAACCAGGAATGATATTGCCGCAAACAACAAAGTGGCTCAACGTGCGGAAGAGATCTATGCGAAACATTTGCAGCAGATGTTAGTGATGCCCGATGATGTGTTGCGTGGTGAGAAACGTGCGCGGATGGCTCCAAAAGTGAAACTGGAACAGCCATTGGAACAACACGCGTGAGCATGGCGCAGACTGTTGCCGGACGTTCCGGCGTAAACGATTTGAAAACAGGACGGTAAGATGGCGGTCATTTCTTTAAAAGGCCTTTTAATGGATAAGTGCGCGCCGAGTGTGTCGCGGTGGCGGCGGACGGTCGTGGCGCAGATGGAGGCCACGGAAGAACTTATGCGAGCGGTGGCAGCAGACTTCAGTGAGACCTGTTCGTGTCCCTGGGTGCGGCTCAATGCTGTGAAAGTGCCGACGGCGTCCTACGCGATCAGCAGTACAGAGACTTTGAATTACCGAATTGATCTGCGCTGGCGACTGACAGCACAGGGTGGCGATGTGGCAGGACTCGCCGAATGGACGGCATGTGATTTGCTTGCGGATCGTGACGATGAACGCGGGCAGCAATTAAAAATTCTATGGGAGTTGATCGAACGAGAAACACCGACACTAGCGCAGCAACTGCGTGTCTATGATGCAATCCGGCAGCGGTTCCGGACCGAATATTTCGTGTACTGGCGAATCATCGTCGCGCTGAATGACATTGCTGAGAATGCGGCGTGGGTATTCAATGCGGAGTCTGAGCCAGTGATTTCGCAAGCGCGTTCCAAGTTGCAGAAGTTGGTCGAGCAGCATCGCATCGACCTTGAGATATAAGCGATTCAACCCGTGGATGTGTGGGAGATGATTGCTATCCTGGATACGTTAAACAGGCTCTGTACTGAGGTCGATAACCGGTACAGGTGTAACACAGAAAACCGGATGCAACCGTGTGTTGCATCGGTACAATACGTTCGACTGCTGTAGTTTCCCGGCTGCGGTAGTTCCCTCCCCAACAGCGGGGCCCAGGATGTTTTGGCCCCGCTATCTTTTTCAAACTGTCGCAACAATGTGTCA